>DGVW01000058.1 GCA_002396005.1 Oribacterium sp. UBA4274 | reverse complement strand
TTGTAGTATCTTCCGTTGTAACCTGCTCTACAACTTCATCATTTGACTTATCATCATTACTTGCCTGTTCTGATTTTTCATTATTTGTTGTTACTTCGACAGTTGGTGCAGTAGATTCTTTTGTTGAGGAGTCAGAACCACCACCAGATAAACCTATGATAAAGAATACTATCCAAAAGGCTATTGTAACACCTATTTTCACCTTGATATCCCATGTATTTTTCTTACGCCATATCAGAACCATGACAGGAGCAGGGAAGAAGAATATCCAGCCAAGTATCCACCAAACGAGGTTATTTTTCTGAGGAGCACTGTTTGCTCCGCTTGGATACCATGTATAGCCACAGTCCTTACAAAAACCTACAGTTCTAAGTACAACTTGTTTTGAATTTGCATTACGGAACTCGCCCTGATTCTCTCTTTGGAACTGAACATTTGAACTGCCACACTTAGGGCAGCCCTGCTTATTTAACTGTTCTTGTTCTCTTTGCATCTCATACGTGATCTGAGAGCCACAGAATGTACAGAATTTGCTTCCGGATGGTATTTCACCACCACACTTAGGACATTTCATACTTAATATTCCTCCCTATCGTTTTATTGATATACGAACAATTATATTCTAGTTTGTATGCTCACATAGGTAAATAAGAGCTACTGAGCTTTCTAGTCTATGAATTATCCTTCACATACTTCTTTCGACTTCTTCTCGTCAAAAAGTAAGCTAAATCTATTCCTAACAGCTCTGCCCTGATCTTCATCTAACTGACCTTCAGATATAAGCTCTTTAACGGCTTATCTCATGTAAGACTTGGCAATCTCATTGAAAGCAGAGCTATCAAACAAGTTATAAATATCTTCATCATCACAATCTTTGAGAAAATCAAAGACTTTACATTTCTATCAGCTTCTTCCTGTGAAATCTTACCTTCTTCTGACAGCATACGATAACTATCTGCCATTATTTCAAAACCGTTCAGTCGAGGTTTAGTTTCTATGTGAGATTTCTTTATGTCAAGATGAACAGAACCCGGTTCTTTGATTATCTGAGTACCCGGTGTCCAGTTGAAAACTACTTGGACTTTATCATCTTTAAATCGATTTTGAACAAACTTAGTTAAGTCTGTGCCATTAGTCACCAAAACATTAATAGCATCATTAGACATAAGACCTGTCATGTAACCAATGTCAGTTATTTCTAACTTACGTGGTTTCACACAGTATTTGATCCTAAACTCATATTTCGCTCCTTTAGTGTCTACTGCGAAGAATCGTTGTCTAGTTTGTTTAGAAATGATTTTAAACCTTCTGCTTCAAGCTGTCTGTACACAGCTTCTATATATTCTGATTGAGTCATATTACTACCTCACGTTTATATACTTACAGAGATATTATCGTCATGAGAGATTTAATTAATAACTGTCATGAACCATGATGATCTATCTGGTTTACAATAAAGATTAACTATTCTCTCTTTGTTATTTACTTGTAGCTTACATCTAAAATAATAATCTTTGAATCCTATGAATACACCATCTGGTGTTGTACCTTCTTGAGTACCTGTGAGGTCATTATACCCTTTGATTGTGTACTCTTGTCTCTCGCCTTCTTCAGAAGTGAATCTGAGTCTATATGGTATAATAGTTCCATCTATGTTATGTTGTAATATCACATCTACCGGGAATCTCTTACTCATGTTACGCCTTCTTTCTATACCCATCCATAGTAATGTGGCGAATGAAAATTAGATTGTTGTAGAACTACCGGTTCCGGCTCTTTAACATCTATTACTATATTTCCTTTTCGGTCATTAAGAATAGCTTCAGCTTCTTCTTTCGTTGAATAGAGTCTACTTTCGTTTACACGTAAACCACCACCTGTAGAAAGCAACTTAACAATGTAAGTTCCATTACTCTCATTGACGATTCGTACATCTTCTACCCTGAGATTGTTGACAATAATATATGCGGTACTTTTAATATTAAACTTCATTTCTACGCCTCTAACATAGCAAACCTTTGTTCTATTATTATAGCGCAGATTACAGAATTTTCAAGAACAATTGTTTTGATTGTTGTACAATTAAATAAGCCACTTAAAAAATATTGCGCCTATTTCTAATTTTACAGACATTTTACACTTTATTTTTTTAACTATGCTATAATAAGTGTACTATGTAGTAGAGTTGTGGAGGAAATGGTATGAAAAAATCTATTAAAGCTATTATTACTACTATTGTTCTTGTTAGTTCTATGACTATTGCTTCATTGGCAGGAACATGGGGGCAGGACGCCACTGGATGGTATTACCTGAATGATAATGGCTCACGTAGTTTGGGCTGGCAATGGATTGATAGTAATAATGATGGAATTTCAGAATGTTATTATTTCAATGAAGCTGGCTACTGTTTAATGAATACATTTACACCAGATGGAATGACCGTAGATGCTAACGGTGCTTGGATTGTAAACGGCGTAGTTCAAACTAAAGCCGCTGTTCAAGCTAATACTCAACAGGTTAGCAATACGACAATGAATGGCTATCAGGGTGTATCATCAACACCATTTGATGGATACAGCATAATAGTAAACACTAATACACACAAGTATCATGTGCCTACATGTAGTAAGGCTGATGATATTTATGTAGATAATAAAGGATACTCCAATAATGAACAGCTTCTCATCTCTCAGGGATTTACCCCTTGTAAAGTATGTCATTGATAATTAAGTTATTAGAAAACTTCATTTCTAGCCACCTATACGGCAGCAATACCCCGGGTATATTTCCGGGGTATTTTCTTTAATTATTGTTTTCGAATCTAAAAAAGGAGATAATCTTGTTCAAAATTAAAACTGCAATAATTACATCGTTATTATCGATGTTGATATTAACCGGATGTTCGCAAAATACAATTGCATTAGCACAGAATAATAATTCCGTCAATGCAACATACGACATAAATTCATTTTTACCACAAGATACGGGTGTGGTAGAAAACACGACCACTACAAATGAAAATCAAAACACACAATCATATCAACAAACATCAGCTAATCTTACTGTAAACTATATAGACATTGGACAAGGGGATGCTGAACTACTTACTTCAGATGGTCACTCTATGTTAATCGATACTGGCACACCTGAATCAGGTTCAAAGATACGACTATTCCTTCAGAAACAGGGGGTTCAGAAACTTGATTATCTTGTTTTGACTCATCCCGATTCAGACCATATTGGTGGCGCTGCATCAGTAATAACTAATGTTCCGATAGATACAGTGATGATGCCAGATTATCAGAAAGATAATAAATACTATAAAGGCTTAATTGACGCATTAAACTATCGATATATTAATCCTACAATACCAGTCGTTGGACAGACATTTACATTAGGATCTTGTACTGTGAAAGTACTTGGACCTATTCGTAAATATGATGACCCAAATAACAATTCTATCGTTTTGAAAGTAACGTGTGGGAACAATTCATTTATTTTTGTAGGTGATGCCGAGGAAGAAGAACTGTATGATATAACAAACCACTTTGGAGCAGAGCTGGATTCGGATGTTTATAAGGTAGGACATCATGGCAGTCATAATTCATCGTCAGAATCTTTCTTAAGGTATGTAACACCAGTATTTTCTGTTGTAAGTTGTGCTGAAGGTAATAGCTATGGTTATCCTCACGCCGAATCATTAATTCGCCTAAGAAGTATCGGTTCACACCTTTTTAGAACAGATAAACAAGGTACTATAACCATTAAATCAGATGGAGCAAATATAACTTATGACCCATCACCATGTGACAACTGGACTCCTGGAGAGAATACTCAGAATTCTCAGAGTAGTTTTGCTTCAACACAAGATACTACTTCAACATCAATTGTAGAATCGAGTCAATATGTTTTAAACACAAATACTAAAAAATTTCATAGACCGGATTGTAGTTCGATAGCTGATATTAAGGAAAAAAATAAAAAAATCTCGAATCAATCAAGAGATGAAATTATAAATTCAGGATTCAAGCCTTGTAAGAGATGTAATCCATAACAAAACACAGAAATCATCAAAAGACCGCTCAGGCACTATAGCTCGAGCGGTCTTTTTTTCTTATTTATTACGTCTTCTACAACTCAACAACCAGTAGGTTGTTGAAGCTGTCACACATGCTACGATGATATGAATTGGCATCATGTACCTCCTAAGATAAAGTCATTAGATACTTGTCAGTAGTTTAACATCAGATTGTAACTAATACAACCATATCTCACATGTGTTATGCTCACTCACAAACCAAGTGAAAATCATCGTCTATAAACTTCTTGTAAGCCTCTTCTAAGGCTTTACGTAGCTCTTTGACATACTCATCCTCGGCTGGATCACTACAATAGGTTCTCTCTTCATCCATTGTTTTCATAAAGGTATAGACATTTTGAATATCAACAAGCTCCAGAGCGATAGAATCGCCTTTTCTGATGTAGGACACATCCAATAGCTCACTTCCATCTTCTGTGAATACGCCTTGGAATGTCCCGGAAGAGAACATATCTTGGACTACACGAGACTTCTCGTTAAGACCACAAATCACTGAATTTCTATGCTTAATCTTTATCATTACAACTCCAATATTTTTTCTAAAAACACACTTAGATTTTCGTCCTCACCGTGAGGAACATTTAAAAGTCGGCTCTGTTTCCAGATTCTGTTTCCAGAGGTTTTAGGGGAATATTCCCTAACAAGCCGGGATGGTGTCCGTACACCTCCCCTTGCTTGCTATATAACTTAATTCCCGGAATAACGATTACTCTGTATTCATCATTTGTGTTGCTCTCTCTTAGCTCTATTTACCGCTGCTTGAAGATGTACTGAATATCAATGTTCTGTTAAGCTTTATACATAAACATCTGCTGCTGCACTTATCAAAAGACTTTAAAATGGATTGTTTATTCCTAAATCTGACATCAATTTTGACAACATTTCTGACAACACTTTTCTTTGATTATATTAAAATTTAATACATCTCAGTAATTACTGGTAAGACATATCTAATTAAGCACTTCACGATATCAAGCCATATTTATAATCACCTGTAAGACTTAGAAAGAACACACAATTCTCACTTTATATTTTGTTTATAATTTTTAGAGTTCTTTAACTCAGAGGTCATATTTCAGTCACAAAGCTCAAGTATTATATACACAGTTACAGAGATGTAACATAAAAAAGCTTTTCATACTCATACTCCGGAGTTGAGATATACTTCGGAGCCCCCTTCTTAAACAACGGTCGCATATGCGTATGATACGGACGAAATACTCATTAAAGATCCGCGTCAAGCATGACCGTTTGAAATATACTTAGTAAGAGCTATGATCTCCCCTTATCAGAACTCTTGACATATATTGATATTACACACAAAAACTCAGAAAGACCCCATCGGAGCAAGGTCAGCTTCGGTGGGGTCTTTTCGTTATTGCTTTTATTCTAATCGCATGTCTTCTCTATCTTCAGCTTCCTCTTGAAGCTCACTGTACTCAGAATCTATGCGGGCTTCCATATTTTCAAAGCTCTCGGCATATCTCTTGGCAGCCTCCTTAAGCTTGTCAAAAGTATCCGAAGGTCCCTTTAATGTAGGATTGTTTCTAAGCATACTTCTCACCCACCAGTTCATACGTCCGGACTGGGCATCTCCTCCATCCTCAAGGATATGAAGAAACTCCTCCATATGACGACGATGCTTCTCGAGATTTTCTTCATTGCTGCTGTGCCGTATCTCATAAGCTCTGGTTCCGGGTACCACATTGGCAACCTTTCTTGCTGCGGTCTTTCCTGTTTCGAGAACTGTTTTTCCGGCATTGGTGCCTGCGTCTATCATAGATGTTCCTGCATCAAGCACGGTTCTGCCCGCTGTACTTCCAACATTCATAACCGTTTTTCCGGTGGCGGTTCCGGCATCGGCAACCGTCCGGACAGCTGCCTTGGCGGCTGTCATACTTCCGGTCTTTATAGTTCTGGCAACGAACGTGCTTCCGGTGGCTATGGCACGGCGGGTTTCTTCTGTCACAACCTTAGCTGCTGCCAGATTCCCCTCAGTCTCAGCGATGGTCTTCACTTCAGAGACATTGGCACGGGCCTGCTCCTGCAGCTCCAGTAGTCGGGACCTCGCTTCAGTGATATTAAGCTTCAACATCTGTATCTCTTCACTGTTCTCTGCCAGCTTCTCTAGTCTCCTGCGGAGATCCAGCGCTCCGATGATTGAAAACACCAGATCTTCTACAAAAAGCGTATACAGCATAGTCACCGCAACTACGAATCCTGTATAGGTCCAATCCGCGGAGATCTCAGCCACATGCGGATGCATGACGGTCGTAAAAAACAGCGCGAGGAATCCCCACGCAATAGAAGCATAAAGGCAAATGTATCCATGAAAGTTAAACGGATCGTGGCTGTAATCCCACCACTTCATATGAAATATATGGAACATGAGAAACCCGGTAACGAACTCAAGTACAGTCCCTACCAGCACACCCATGACGAAGACAAGCCTCAGGTCACTTCTATATGGCCATGCAAACATAAGAAACAATGTTGCACCAACTCCGTAGATAGGAAGCCACGGTCCGTGACAGAAACCGCGGTTTAGTGGTCTCAGCTCCTTGAGTGAACAGTACACAGACTCAAAAACCCAGCCAAATATACAATAAAACATAAAGAAGAGCGCCCACTGCAGGAGTGTGTACTCATCAAATATCCATAAATTTCTAATAAACTCCAACATATCTATCAAACTATAACTAAATTATAATCAAGACAAGTTACCATTTCTGAACGGAAACAAAAGTACATTGAGCAATGCCGTAAAGATACCTGACGACAAAAAAACAGTCAATACCAACGCAAATACACAAAGTAAGAAAAGCTGAACCATATTGTCGGGGTCCACACTTGTGATCACTCCTGCTGCAAGCATCAGATCCCTCACCGGTCTGTGGAGAATATATATCTGAAGAGTACGCTGTCCGATGTCTGTGAGGACCGGAATCCGGCGGGTTGGCATGAGTACCAGCAGCAGAACAGTCATGCATCCTGCCATGATATACCAGATAAGTCTCAGGATCCACGGTGCAATATACAAGGCATTCGGGAAATTTACAGCGAAATTGTCTAAATGCATTTTCTCATACCATATACCGTACACTACATTACGGTATGGATATAATACATCAAATGTATGCAATAGTATCACCGCAGCAGAAAGTACCCCCAGTACCGAAAGGATGATACTTACTTTCCCCCTAAGAAAAGACTTGATCCCCTTTGGTCCCAGAAAGTAACCTGCAAAAAAGCAGGGTGCAAATGCTGTCACACGATCAAGAGACAGAAAATACTCGATTCCGGTCAAGTAGCCTGTGGCAAGAGAAAACACCACTATGCCGACAAATAACGGAAGGCAAAGGGGAATCCTGAATCCCTTCACGATGGATATATATCTGTCCTTAACGTAACTAAACAATGGTATAAAAAGATACCAGATCAAAAGTGCCATGAGGTACCACGGCGCTCCGTTCTCCCTCAGAAAATCCGGATATCTCGTAGCTCTCCCGTATGCCGGTATCTCTGAAAAAAAGGTTATGATTTCATAAATCACATATAACCACAAAATCTTAGACCATTGTTTAAAGTTGAAAACCTTTCTTTTATCCCGTTCCCTATACATCCCCTGGGCAAAAATCCCCGACAGAAAAGTAAAGGCAACCATATGAAATGTATATATTAAAAAGAAAATGCTTGTACATACTTTGGTATTTCCTTTTATCGGCAAAAGAAAATGTCCCATAACAACAAACATTATCAAGACTGCTTTGGCATTGTCCATCCTAAGGTCTCTTATCTGTCCCATCAAACAACTCCTAAAATAGAAAAAGCTGTCGCGACAATCGCGACAGCTTCATGATAACATTAAATATACTATACATCAAACAATCTCGACCATTAACTGTATCCGTCTCAGCCGTTTGCTTCATGTATCACTCAAGGATAGGAGCGATAGCTGCTGCAAGCTTCTCCTTCTCAGCCTCTGCCTCTGCGAGATCCTTGCCAAGAGTTGTGAAATATGTCTTGATCTTAGGCTCTGTACCTGATGGTCTTACAACAATTGTAGCTCCATCATCAAGAGTATAAGTGAGAACATTGGCCTTTGGAAGACCTGTCTCCTCAGGCTTCTGATAGTCAACAGCCTTAACAACCTTCTTGCCTGCAAACTCTGTAGGTGCATCCTTACGAAGTCCGTCCATGATAGATGCCATCTTGTCCATACCACTGAGGCCTGGGAACTCAAATGAATCTACCTTGTTGAGATAACGTCCGTACTCCTTGTAGATCTCCTCAAGTCTCTGCTTGATGGAAGATCCGATGGAACGATAGTAAGCAGCCATCTCACAGATAAGCATAGAACCAACTACGGCATCCTTATCTCTTACATATGAACCTGAAAGATATCCATATGACTCCTCAAATCCAAAGATGAAACGCTCAACCTCACCGGCTGACTCAAGACGAGCGATCTGATCACCGATCCACTTGAAACCTGTGAGAACCTCTCTCAGCTCAACGCCATAGTGCTCGGCAACAGCATTGGCAAGAGGTGTGGAAACGATAGACTTAACAGCTACAGGCTTCTCAGGCATGGTGCCCTGCTCCTTACGTCCTGCACAGATGTAATCAAGAAGGAGAACACCCATCTCGTTTCCTGTAACGAGCTCATAAGAACCATCCGGACACTTCATAGCGATACCAACACGGTCAGCATCCGGATCTGTTGCGAGAAGAAGGTCAGCTCCCTGCTCCTTGCAAAGTTCAAGTCCCTTCTGCATAGCCTCAAAAATCTCAGGGTTAGGATATGGACATGTTGTGAAATAACCGTTTGGATACTCCTGCTCCTTTACGATAGTGATATCATCGATTCCGATATCATTGAGAACCTTTGTTACAGGTACAAGTCCTGTTCCGTTGAGTGGTGTGTAAACAAGCTTAAGTCCTGAATTTCTAGCAACGCCCGGACGAACCTGACGAGACTCGATAGCATCGTAAAGACCCTGCTTGCAATCCTCTCCTACGAACTTGATGAGGCCCTTCTCAACGCCCTCTGCAAAACTCATGTACTTTGCACCTGTGAGGATATCTGTCTTCTGAATCTGATTATAAACTACTGCTGCGGCATCGTCTGTCATCTGGCAGCCATCCGGACCGTATGCCTTGTATCCGTTATATCTTGCAGGGTTATGTGAAGCTGTAACCATGATACCTGCATTACAGTGATAGTAACGTGTTGCAAAAGAAAGTGCAGGAACCGGCATAAGCTCATCATAAATGCGGACATTGATGCCATTGGCGGCAAGTACTCCTGCTGCTGCACGTGCAAAGTTCCAGCCCTTGAGACGTGAATCATAGCTGATGGCAACAGTCTGTGTGCCTCCCTGTGTCTTAACCCAGTCAGCAACACCCTGTGTAGCCTGACGAACAACCCATATATTCATGCGGTTTGTTCCTGCTCCCAATGTTCCGCGGAGTCCGGCTGTTCCGAACTTAAGTGCAACCGCAAAACGGTCCTTTATAGCCTCATCGTCTCCCTTGATACTCTGAAGCTCTGTTTTTAAATCAACATCCTGGAGATCGGCAGCAAGCCAGCGCTCATAATCATCTTGATACATATCGTACCCCTCTCTTTCCTCATCATGGATATCTTTCCGCAATATCTGCGGCTTCTATAACTCCAATTAAGAGTCAATAAAAACTCTTTATAAATATATCAATTTTAATTTGCACCTTCAAGACTTAGTGTCATTTGAAATGCATCATTTAGCAAGTGTCAGGAGAACTTCCTTTTTGTTTCTGGACGGCACCTTCAGGACTTCATCGAGAAGCTTATGAAGCACCATTCCGATCTCAGGACCCTTTGGTATACCAAGCTCCATCAGATCAGCGCCTGTTACCGCAAGGTCGCCGAGGCTAATGCAGTCTCCCGCATCTCTCACCGCATCCACGTGAGACTTGGTAACCTTGATCCTCTCAAGCCGTTTCATGGCATCATCACCTGTAAACTGGCGGTTTATGCAGGCATCCGCTTCAAGAAATGCATAGTAGGTATCGAAGCCTATAACAGAAAGTGTCTTTCTCACCTCGTAAACACTTTCCGGCAGGTCCTCACTGAACAGTCCGGCAATTATCTGTGCTTTATGGATGGTGTCATTGTCCATCTTAAGCTCCTTAAGGATGGTTTTGGCCTCCTCCGGTACTGCTCTCAAAAAAGTCCCCCAACGGAGATACTTTATATTGGGAATCCCCTTCGGTATCCACTGTCGTATATCCGGATAAGGTGCAGCCATCTCATTGGACACATCAAATGCATCATCAAAGTGGTCTGAGATGTAGCCCGAAAGCCCGCTGTCTGAAACAAGAGCTATGACCTCCGGATGATCCGACATAAGAAGCTTGGTAAGCTCTACGTTGATTCTTTCCTTGGAAACATGTACGAGATTTGGAGCCAGCTCCTTGACAGCTTCGTAGGTGTCCTTGTCGATCTCAAAGTCAAGCTGAGCCGAAAATCTCAGAGCTCGAAGCATTCGCAGCGCATCCTCTGTAAAGCGCTGTCTCGGATCCCCAACAGCTCTGATAACTCTCGCCTCCATATCCGAAAGTCCACAGAAATCATCCACCACTCCCGTACGGTCATTTACCGCCATGGCATTGATGGTGAAGTCACGTCTCGCCAGATCTTCATGTAAGGATGGTGTAAATGTCACCTCGCTGGGATGGCGGCCGTCCAGATACTCTCCGTCTATCCGGTAAGTAGTAACTTCATAGCCAACACAGCCCGGCATCAGTACAGTAACAGTACCATGCTGTATCCCGGTGTCGATGGTTTTTCTAAAGATCTCCTTTACTTCCTCAGGCTTTGCGCTGGTCGTTATGTCCCAGTCCTCTGGAACTCTCCCCAGCATACTGTCCCGGACGCAGCCGCCCACAGCATAGGCTTCATAGCCCGCTGCTTCCAGTTTATTTATGATATATTTAACATTTTCTGGTAGTTCTATTTTTCTCATTTAATTTCCTTTTTCGCTATTCCACCACTTTATCGCTCACCCATCCGGTTTTGGTCTTGCTCTCATCAAGGTAGATCTCGTACCAGATTCCACCTCCGGAAGTCTTCTCTTCATTGCCTGTAGCAGCGAAGCTGTCTCCACGTTTTCCGCTGGCTATGACACCGTTAGCCTTGCCGGGACCTGATCTAATGTTGGCAGCATCCACATTGACTGTGAACATATGCACATCATCGCCCGTTGTATCTGTGATTTCTGCAGGAAGCAATCCACCGCTTCCGGAGCCTTCACCTGTACTGCTCTTACCCGAACGGAACTTAACTAATCCGATGATAATCAGGATAATCACTGCAAAAGCCGCAAGCTTTAGGAGCTTCTTACTTCTGGCAGACTTCTCATGAATGAGACGGATATTAAGATCGTTTATAAGCCGGGCAACACCGGACTCCCCGGGTTTTACTCTCTTCACTTCCGTGGCATATCCCAGTGCCTCCTCCAGCGCCGACACTCCGGCTTTAGGATCATTAAATATGATCCAGGCACTGTAATTGGCGGCGATGACATACTTCTCAGAGGTCGATGCGTCTTTGTTTGCAGCCATATATTTCTTGAAACACTTAAGGGCTTTATCTGTATTATGGTCACTGCTTTTCTCGCTCACATAGCATGAACCCTGAACAAAATCCGCATAGGAGTTTCCTTTTTTCCTCAAGGTCTTCACTACATCCTCAGCCTTTAACAGTGATTGCTTTGTATTCATCTCCAGATACAGGTTCGCGAGAGCAACAGTCGCATCCTCATCTCCCCTGTTGGACAGCTCTCTGAGATAATACTCATACTGCTCATTTTCTCCGGCATTTCTGTAGAATTCTGCCTTGGTTCTGAAATTAAACTCATCGCCCTGCCCCATCCTTGAGAGAATGCTCTCGAGTTCAGCAGCATCCTGACCGGCCTGCTTGATCTCCTCAAGCTGAGAGCCGTATTTCTGACCGGCTTCCTTTTTCATCTCACTCTGACGGTTCTCATAACCCTCCAGCAGAAATCTGCCTTCATCTCCGCCCTTTCTGTAGAATTCCGGGGCATGTTCTCTGTCTACGCCCTCCAGAAGACCGTTCTCGCACAGATATCCAAGGAGATTGTTGGCCTTTCCGTACCCCTTTCCGGCGAGATCAGTAAGAGCGCTCCTGGCAGCAGCGAACTTCTCATTTTTTATAAATGAAACCGCCGCTACATAGAGCTTGTCACTTGTAAGTCTTGAAACGTCAAATGTTCCGTCCTGATTGGCACTGCTCAGTGGGAATGTTGTATTCCTGCCGTTTGAGCTGAAGCTTCTGTCCTTCAAAAGCATGAGTGCCACTTTGGCTCTTGTGATGTTTTCATTATCTGCCTTGGTCTTTTCTGTTTTACAGAGAAGGCTGTTGTAGTAGTTTGTGACCTTCATTGTGGCCGTGAGCTTATCATCAAAAGCCGTGATGCCGTATCTTTGGTCAAATTCTGTCCATCTACCTGTGCTTACAGACATGCCTCAATATCTTCCCTTCTTATAGTTACTATCTCGTCGTCTGATATCTGATCGCCTCTGTTTATCATATCAACGATTCTGTTGTCTACGGCTTTTTTCAGAAGCTCAACCAGATTTCTGACGCCTCGGGCATTACCGAAATCTCTCGTTTCACTGCGTTTCTTTTCTATGAGGTCTGAGAGAAGCTCATCGCAGTCCTTATCAAGATTCAGATTGCTTCCTCTGATAAAACCCTTGGCGATTTCGAGAAGCTCTTCCTCACTATAATCCTCAAATATTATTTCATTGGCAAAGCGGCTCCTGAGGCCCTGATTGGCATCAAGGAACTGATCCATCTCCCGGCCGTAACCTGCAACGATCACCATCAGATCTCTGCGGTAATTCTCTATATCTGCGATCAAAGCATTGAGGGCTTCCGCATTGAAATGGCCCTCCTGCCCCAGGATATACGCCTCATCTATAAAAAGCACGCCTCCCAAAGCCGACCTCAGGACTTCTCTCGTCTTGGCAGCCGACTGTCCGGTATAAGGCTGAATGAGGTCACTTGCGCTCACCTCTACAAACTTGTCTCTCTTCAGGATTCCGAGGGACAGGTAAATCTTGCCTATGAGACGGGCCACCGTTGTTTTTCCGGTTCCTGCATTACCCTTGAACACAAGGTGCATGGTGCCTACATCCTGAGAGTTTGAAAGTCCGCGCTCGATGCGCAGCTTGTTGATGCGGACAGAGTTGACTATGCTCTGAACACTTTCCTTGGCAGATTTCAGGCCCACAAGGCCCTCTAACTGGTCGAGATAAACTTGAAGGTCGTCCACCTCCGGTTCTGCCATATCCATGCCGAAATCCCTGTCTTTGATTATGTAATAGTCCTCAAGCTTTACCTCGGCTCCCTGCTCCTGAATCTCCGCAAGGCGTGCGTCCATACGTTCTCTGGCTTTGCTCAGGATATTTCTGACTGTACGTATATTGGCAAATGCATCTCCGAGCCGCTCCTTCTCGATGGCTCTCCTGAGAGCTCTCCCGGCACTTTCCGACAGGTAATAATTGTCCTTCTGCAGCATACTCTCACCTGCAAGAACCAGCTCCTCATCACTGTAATCCGGGATGTTTATATGATACTGGAAACGGGAACGGAAGCCGGGATTGGCATTCTCCATCATGTTTTCCATCTGTTTCTTGTAACCGGCCACTATGACAGAGTACTCTCCCATATGGTCTTCCATATCCTTAAGCAGAGTGGCTATGACCTCTCCGCCGTAGTCCTTCTTACTTTCCTTATATAGTTCGTAGGCTTCGTCTATGAACAGTGTGCCCCCTGCATCACGTACCTGCTGCAGGATTTCTTTGGTCTTCTGGGCCGACTCACCTATGTACTGACCTACAAGTCCCGCTCTGTCCGTCTCTATCATTTCCGGCGAGCGCAGAAGTCCCATACTGTAAAGTATCTTTCCGATAACTCTCGCCACTGTGGTTTTTCCTGTTCCCGGGTTGCCTGTGAGAACAAAATTGTAGCCCTTACGGGCTGCGGTATGTGTGCCTCTGATGTGATCGTTCTGAAGCTGGCGATAGAATCCGGACAGCTCATCCTTGACCATATCCATGCCGACGATTCCTGCCTTGTCAAACTCTTCCCGGATGATTTCAGGATACACTTTCCGGGTTTTATGTCCGTCGCCATGACTTCCGGCTTTTCCGAGTCCACTGCCGGCATCTATAGTTCCGGCACCGACTGCTGCGCTCCGTCCCTGACCATCACTTGCAAGGATAAGGTCTTCCTGAATCATAGGATTATCGCCATCATAGATTTCAACAATTATTCTGTCAGTATCAACATAGTGAAAGTAAACATTGGCCTCAAGTGTCCTAAATGGATGCTTCCTGAGATCTATGGTGATATCTTTATCTGCCTGAAAGGATGCCCCGCCTGCATCGAGACTTCTGCCCATGAGAAGATGCAGTTCTTTCATCTCAGGTTCGATAACGTAAGAACGTACTGCTACAGTTGGTATGGTCAGAGCATCTCCGCCCTTAAACAAGGTATCCAGATACTCTTTTTTGGTGTCTGCATATCTTGCTGCGATACAGATGGAAAATCTGTTGTGGATTTCCCGGCTCTTGAAGAGTGCAGCCTCGCTCCTGAGCTTTTCTTCGTATCGTCTGAGTTCCTCCTGATGATAGTCGTCGAGGAAGTGAATGTCTGCTTCTCTGAGTTTTTCATCCTCATTTTGCAGTGTGTTGTAATAAACCTTATCTCTCTGGAAAGATAGAAGCTTTCCTAAATCAAGATCCATAGTGTTACCTTCCGTATTAAATCGTTATCTTACATTATACCAAACTACAGAGAAAATGCACGGGCGCGCACCCGTGCATTTTCTCTTCTATCTCCAATACTGTATCAATATGCTCTGCCCCAATAAACCATCTTGGCTGCCGGCTTTCCGCAAACCACGCACTTGTCGCTGATTCTCTCCTGCTCAAATGGGATACATCTTGAGGTGATACCGGACATATCCTTGAGTTTGTCCTCACACTCACGGCATCCGCACCACATTGCCTTAACGAAACCGCGCTTGGTGTTAACGATTTCAACAAGTTCATCCATATTTGTTGCACTTGATGTATGATCCTCGAGGAACTGCTTAGCCTTATCAAACATGTCGTTCTGGATAGAGTCAAGGAGCTTCCCAACTTCCTCTGTAAGATTCTCAAATGGAACCTGAACCTTCTCACGTGTATCGCGGCGAACGAGAACTGCATGGCCTGCCTCGATGTCCTTAGGTCCGACCTCTACACGGAGAGGGATACCTCTGACCTCACAATCCGCGAACTTAAATCCCGGGGACTTGTCACTGTCATCAACCTTTACTCTGAAACCTGACTTGATAAGCTGATCCTTGAGCTCATATGCCTTGTCAAGTACGCCTTCCTTCTTCTGCTGGATAGGAACAACACAGATCTGTACAGGTGCGATACGTGGTGGAATCTTAAGTCCTGAATCATCACCGTGAACCATGATGAGGGCACCGATCATACGTGTTGTATAGCCCCATGATGTCTCATGAACCGGCTTCAACTGGTTATCCTTGTCAAGGAACTGTACATTGTAGGCCTTGGCAAAATCTGAGCCGAAGTTATGTGATGTACCGCACTGGAGTGCCTGTCCATCGTGCATGAGTGCCTCGATTGTATATGTTGCTACTGCACCGGCAAACTTCTCTTTCTCAGTCTTCTGTCCTCTCACAACAGGGATAGCAAGGTACTGCTCTGTGAAGTCGGCATAGATGTTGAGCATCTGAACTGTACGCTCTTCTGCTTCTTCAGCGGTTGCGTGTACGGTGTGGCCTTCCTGCCATAAGAACTCTCTGGTTCTCAGGAAAGGTCTTGTTGTCTTCTCCCAACGTACAACTGATACCCACTGGTTGAGTACCTGTGGGAGGTCTCTGTAGGACTTAACAACCTTTGAGAAATAGTCACAGAAAAGTGTCTCTGAGGTAGGGCGTACGCACATTCTCTCCTCAAGTTTCTTCTGTCCGCCTTCTGTTACCCACGCTACTTCCGGTGCAAATCCTTCAACGTGATCTTTCTCTTTCTGAAGGAGTGACTCAGGGATGAGCATAGGCATCGCAACGTTCTGAACGCCTGTCTCCTTGAACATCTTATCGAGAACATTCATATAGTTCTCCCAGAGTGCGTATCCGGCCGGACGGATAACCATAAATCCTTTTACCGAACTGTAATCACAAAGCTCTGCTTTTTTTACAACATCTGTATACCACTGCGCAAAGTCCTCCTCCATAGGAGTAATCTGCTCAACAAGTTTCTTGTCTGCCATGATAATAGCCTTTCTCATTTTTATTTTACAGTTGCATCAGCGCACTTCCGTTGTGCCTTGCCACTGTCGGTTTTTCTGTCAGGGCCAATGTCTCTGTCTTCTTTCTTTCATGTCCCGGACAGATTGTTTGCCCGTTCATTGTAACAATGGCGTATGGCTTTTACAAGCCCATAATTTAAAACACATATTATATAAAGAAAATGCACCGGCGCGTATCGGCCCGTCCTGCCTCCGACGCTCTCTCATCAGGGATTTTTGAAACAGAAAATGCACCGGTGCGTATCGGCCCACTCGATTGAAAGTACACCCCGCATGCCATGTTCGCTCCGTCTGCACAAGTGCATCCGGATTCGTACATGTCCTGCAGGATGTTCTTTCAACTCGCAAGCCTGATACACATCCGGTGCATTTTCTTTTATTGACCTCAACTCGAAGGTTTTTCAATTGATGTACATTGGTTCTGAATTTATGAATATGATCGGTGCATTTTCTTTCATCAATCTTCCGGGTATATCTCCCTCAGGTTGTCCATCTTGCTTCCCATGTTTTCGAGGAGGGCATCGAGTATGGTGATGGCCACCATGCACTCTACGACAACATTGGCACGTTCCACTACTGTGGGGTCATGTCTTCCTTTGATAGAGATAGTTATGTTGTCGCCTTCTTCGTTAGCTGTTTCCTGCGGACGGGCGATGGATGGTGTAGGCTTGAAGTAAGCTCTCAGCACTATCTCTGCTCCATCGGACATACCTCCGAGGATTCCGCCGGCGTGGTTCGTTTTGACCTGAAATACTTCTTCGGTTCCGTCGAACTCTCCGGCCTCTAGTTTCTCCTGATACTCTTCTTCCGTGAAAGGTTCCAGTCCGTGCATGGTCCTGAAGTTATTGATGTCTTCGAGGGTTGGCTCATGTTCCACATCCTCGTTGTCTTCGTCATCTTCCATAGGGTCGATAGGGATAGCAACGGCCTCAAAACCATCATTGTTCTCGGAGCCTCTCATTCTTGCAGCCTTAGTGCCGTCACCGATTTCAACAGCCTTGACTGCGCCGATTGACATAACAGCTTTGGCAAGGTTTGCATCCAGTTTGTCGAACACCGGCTCGCCTATACCTGTCGGCATATTGTTGACAAAGCAGGTGACAACGCCTCCTGTGCTGTCCTCCTCGCTCTTGATCTCGAGGATTTTGGCGTCTGCGGCTTCTCTTCCTGCAGGTGTTGTGACGTCGATACCGGCAAGCTCCGTAACCTCTGCATCCACCGTGATACCGAGGTCTGCAAGGATCTTGGCAGCAACCGCACCGCCTGCAACTCTTGCAAGGGTTTCGCGTCCGCTTGATCGTCCGCCGCCTCTATAGTCTCTCAGACCGTACTTCTGATAGAAACCGTAATCTGCATGTCCCGGTCTGAAAACATGTGCTATATCAGAGTAGTCCTTACTGTGCTGATCACTGTTTCTCACCATTATGGCTATAGGTGTTCCTGTGGTCACGCCTTCAAAAACGCCAGAAAGGATCTCGATCCTGTCATCCTCTTTACGCGCTGTAGTCTTCTGGTTCTGTCCCGGTTTTCTGCGATCCATATATGGCTGGATATCTTTCTCGCTGAGCTCAAGCCCGGCCGGACACCCATCGATCACCACTCCGAGAGCAGGTCCATGAGACTCGCCAAAAGTTGTTATCCTGAAAAGTTTTCCAAATGTATTACCTGCCATTACAAAGCCTCCTAGTCAAATCATAAAAACTCACACTATACACCAAGACCACAGAACCTGTGATGTAATCCTTAATAGTCTATCACATCACAGACTCTGTGGTCTAAATACTAAATCTTATATCACCTATATCAACGAGTAGACGGAAGCTTTACCATGCAGATACAGTTAGGCTCATCCACCTCTATAGCTCTTGAGCTCATAACGAGAAGTCCTGTATCGTAGTGAACATTGAAAAATGTTATAGAACCTGACTCGTGGTTTGCTACAGCTATATGCTTCTCATCAGGGAAGATGCAGAAATCCTTAGGATATACACCGCCGATAGGAAGGCTGCCCTTCATAGTGAGGAGTCCTGTTTCCAGATCACGGTCATAGATAGTTACTGTATCATTTCCTGCATTGGAGCAGAATACATGGCTTGCATCTTTGTCCGGAGAGAACCGCATCTGGGCTGCTGCAATCAGGCTGTTTCCACTCTTATCATTGTGTGTTGAGATCTCCTGGATTTTCTCGATAGTGATGTCATTAGGTCCCTTGCCCTCACTGAAACGATACACATCGATAACATTTTTAACCTCGTACATGAGGTAGAGGAACTTACGATCCGGTGAAAAGCGGAAGTGGCGAGGCGCTGACTTAAGTTCACATCTGATGGTGTCGATCTGTCGCATCTTGCCGTCTGCTTTGTCAAATCTGAAAACTCTGACCTGATCGATACCGAGGTCAGCCACAAGGATATACTTCTGATCATCTGTCATTCTCGCACAGGAAACATGCGGGCGGAAGGTTCTCTCCGCAACTGAACCGATGCCCTTGTCATAAACTCCATCGATGATAGGTCCTACGGAACCGTCCTCTTCAAGCTTCAGAAGAGTTGCCTTACCATCATGATAGCCTGAAACCATGATATACTCATCGTTCTGGTCTATAGCGAGATGACATCCACGCATACCGCGGATATTTCTCACATTAAGCTTGCTCAAAGCTCCGTTTTCAAGTATGCGGAAAGAAACGATACCTTCATCAGCGATGGAATACAAAGTCTTCTGATCTCTGGATGCAACCAGATATGAGGAATTGTTCACCTCAATCTCGGTTCTCTTGGTCAGTACTCCCTTTTCAACATCAACATCACATACGGTGATACCTTTAGCGTGTCCTGTATAACTGTATGAGCCAATATAGGCCATGTATTTTTCTTTCATGATAGCTCTACGACGTCCTGAATAGCCGGGCGCACTCTCCTTTTCGATAATTCATAATTGCTTAGTATTTTAACATAAATACACGGATTGTTACAATAATATCATGATGTGAGTGTCAAAAGTATTTGCCACTCACTGATTAGCGCTAACGCACACATCCGTGCGCAAAGCGGCGCAGACGCCCATCCGGGTCATCCACACCGCTCTGCTAATTATGTGAAGGGTAAACTACTATTGATATTTTCTCTTCATGTAAGCTCTGCTCCATCCTATCAGAACCGCTACAGCTATCAGGAAGCATATACCGGAGACAGTCACCAAACTGTTATCTCCTGTTCTTACAGCGCCTCTGGTTGCTCCGAGTACCTTGCCTACAGGAGAGTTCTCTACCTTCTCTCTTGCAGCTCCCAGAACCTGTCCTACAGGGCTGTTTTCAACAGCTTCTCTCACTGCGCCAAGTACATTTCCTCCGGTAGGTATGCCAGGGCTTCCGGCTCTGCTGCCACCTCCGCCGCCACCGCTTGTACTTGAAGTTGTTCTTTTGTAATGGTTATCAAACCTGATTTCCTTTACGTCCTTGGTGCCATCATTGATAGTATAGTTTGCTGTGAGCTTTCCGTTAACCTTCTGTACTTCTGCCTTGACTGTATAAGTCGTGTTATCATATGTGAAATACCTCAGATCTTCTTTTTCCTCTGTTACCTTATAGGTATAAGTGCCTGCTTTCTCGTAAAGTATCTCACCGAACTCTATCGCACCTGCTCCGGCCTCGACGGTCTTCTGTCCATCACTGCTTCCCTCCGGCATCGGAGATGTCTTGTCTTCCGCCTTCATGGTGAAGTGGAACCTTGCTGTGTCAGGAGCTGTACCGGAATCATTGGTCACCACCTTGCTTATCGGCGGATCTATAAATGCCGGCTCATATTTGTTTACGAAATCCGCGGCATCCTGCTTTGTTGTAGGATCGTCATCCTTGTAAACCTTGACTACAGAAGCTTTTAAACCACCGTTAACAAAATCATTTTCCACAAAAACAACTGCTGTATAAACTGTATCGTCATAGGTATACGCATCCGTTGTTCCTGCCTGCTCTCTGATCTCATATCTGAGACTTACAGGAGCTGTAAATGTCTTGGTGAACTGAGCCTCTACCCTCTCGCCCTTTCTGGCATCCAGGGTAATGCTCGTCTCATCAAACTCCGGAGCACCGTCAAGCGGTGTCATGGTTACTGTTACCTGTTCTGAAGAAGCTCTCTCTCCCTCTAGCGTCACCCCTATAGGAATCTTCACAGCTACCTGAGCGGCTGCAAAAGCGCTAATGTTTAGAAGCAAAGCAAACAACATCACCAGGAACGCTCCTATGTAGTTCTTTTTAATTATTTTACTCATTTCTGTGAGCCTCCTAACAGTTTGCTCTGTTAAAACGATACATCCTCTTTCTGCACCCGGCAGAGCTCCGGAGCCCGAAGACCCCACCGGGATGCATCATTTTCAAAAATCCCGATCATCTTCAAGTGTCACTCTGGTTTCCCTGGGCTTCACTCTTTTCAAAGCTTTCACTTTGTTACTGCAAAAGCTTTCACTCAACTCTCGGCGAATTTCTACTGACTCATTAAGTAAGATTTCCTATAGTTACCTCAGTCCTCAAAGTATTGTCTCTTGCGGAAGAAAGTAACTGCTGCGCCGCCTGCCAGTACTAACATAAGAGCGTAAGGAGCAATATCCATTGCTACACCGGTAGGTGTTATATTTTCACGATAGTTTGTGATCGTAAGTGTAGCGCCATCGTTCTCTGCCTTAACAGATGCCTGTGCCTGAGCGTTTGCAAGCGCTGTAGACTCCTTGTTTCCGTTTTCGTTGTTTGTCACAGTATAGGTTGTTGTGTAGCCGTCAGCACCGGCCTGAGCCTCGGAAACCTTAATCTCGTCACCTGCTGTAAGACCGTAGATGTGGAGGTCTGTGCCGTTTGTCATCTGATCGTATGTATATGAATATGCACCGGCTTTTAATGTTGTAAGCAGTTCCGCATCATTACCTGTTCCCTTATAAAGCTCGAACTCTTCATTAGCCTGATCAGGAGTAACCTCGATAACAAATGTGAAGTTTTTGCTGAGCTCACCGGCATTACCTGTGATGGCCTTTGTGATGGTGAGGTCATGTGTTTTGTCGTTGGTCTTACCATAGTCGTTGGTAATCTCGGCGATCTTTTCGCCGTCTTCGTTGGCAAGAACCACACTGTCTACCTTCACACCGTTTGTACCATTTATAACGCTTACATACATGTAGTATGTACCGGTATCATAGGTGATACCTGCATATCCGCCGTTCTTCTCCTTTACAGTGTAGGAGTAAACTCCCGGAACTGCGTACAGACTGTCAGGAACAGTGATTCCAAAGTTTGCCGTGTAGTCTTCTGCATAAGCAGTAATCTGTGAAAAGTCCGCAGCCGTTATCGTCATTCCTGCAATCTGCTCTTCTGTACCCGGTGTCAGATAGTAGGTGTGTGTCTGTTTATCACTGCCCATGAGATCAACCGTTGTATCATCCGGTCCTGCGGTTACCTCAAGCTCAAATGCTGTCTTCGGCGCCATGGTGCGGTTAGCTGGATCCGTTGTAACCTTCTTTGTTATGGTCTTTGCATCTGTTACTTCTACTGCTGCCGGTTCTTCTGCTGCCCCGCTCTCTCCCGGAATAACAGTTGCCCAGGCTGTCATGCTCATAGTTACTACCAGCATACCGGTTATAAACATTGCCCCATACTTCTTGAAATTCTTACTCATGATATTACCCTTTCTTAATAAAATTAAAATATACAAATACCCTACCTATATTCAAAAAAGTACTTTTGCGAGAAATACTTAATTGATGAAATTGAATCGGATCAAATCTGACCCATCTGTAACCCTTCGGTTACTCTATATAAATCCTTTTCCTTCCTACTCTTCAAAAAGTCCCTTCTTCATGAAGTCATATGCAAGGAATATAAGTGCTGCAAGGCCTGCCAGACCTAAAAGTGTAAATGGATTAACATCTGTATGAACGCCTGTAGGAGTTATGATGTTCTTGTTGTTTATAAAGTAGACCGTCTTTACCTCACCTTCTCCGCTTCCAAGCTTCATTACGTCTGTTACATTGCCAACTGTTGTTACAGTATCGGCTGATGTTCCCCACTTGGTCTCATACTCCACGTATCCTGTTCCGGCCTTTACCTCTACTATCTTGTAGCTTATGCCCTTAGGAACCACTACAGAAACCTCTGCTCCGGTACCGACTCTTGTAGGATTGATGTTAAATCTGTATGCTCCGTCCGTCTGCTTTGTCAGTGCCACAGTATGATTGATGGTTTCCATATAGTTTGCATCAAACTGTGCAAGCTCTGTTCCTGTGTCGTCTGTGTAGATATACAGGTCAAATGTTGTGGTCTGAGCCTTTGCCATATTACCTGTATACATCTTGGATACTGCCAATGTATCGAGCTGGATAACATTGGTTGCAACCAGCTTTGTAAGCTCTTCTACATTTGCTATGCTCTCTATGCCGGTGATGTGTCCCTGATCGTCATAAGTAAATGTTACGTCCTTAAGAACACCATCTATCAGCATCGGGTGATATGTCTTGTCTTCAAGAGTGAAGCTGATGTTTCCCGCTCTCTCTGTAAACTTGTAATCATGTCCCGGTTCAAGCATGTAGTAATTTCCATCCGGAAGAAGCTTATCTGCTGCAAGTCCGTATCCGTCGCCCTTGGTCTTGGAGATAAGGATACCCGGTGATATGTCGATTTCTCTGTCATTATCCCAAGTGATTTCTTTACCGTCTGCTGAAATCATTTCTCCTACATCACTGAGCTGGATACCCGTCTTATAGTCATCTCCGTCCATCTGAAGTGCAAGTGTTATGAATCTGTCATGGAGAAATACCTCCTGTGCCGGATCATCAAGCTTCCATACCTTCTGGACATTGAGCCTTGTGCCTGTGAGTGACATCGGATCAGGATCAGGTGTGATATCGCTTGTCTTTGTTTTAGAGTAAATTGTGGTTGTCTGTCCGTTCTGAGTTACCACATTTACTGTCTGGTAAGATACACTCGCGCCTGTATTGGTCTTGTATGACCAGTTTCCGTTAGCATCCTGTACAAGTGATGCATCACCCGGATCTGTAATCATTCCGTTGTTCAAGTCTGCAACCAGATCGTAGGCTTCCTGCTTCGGCCATACTACAAAGCTTACTGAGTATGTAGCTCCGCCTTCCAGTTTATAGTTACTATCCTTGCCACCGATATCCCAGATAACGCTTGCTGTATCTTCATCGTAAGCTGCTGTCTTTATCTCGTTTGGTACCTGAGCATCCGGTATTATGGTTCCGTCTGCCTTCTTGATCTCGTAAACATAATCCTTAACTCCGCCTGAAATCTCTACAGAAGCTGTAAGATTTGTCATACCATCTATGATGGAAACATTGGCATAAGAGAGATCGTGGTTGATCTTGCTTATGATCTTGGCAAATGCTTCGTTAAGTCCTGCCTGATCGTTGGCTTTGAAACTGTTTTCTGTTCTTTCATCATCATTGATGAACAACGACTCCATCTTGGCCTCTCCATCGTCTCCGTTTCCGAAGGCGTAGATCGTATACAGAGTCTTGTTGGCATTGGTTATAGCTTCTGCTGCCAACTGAGCCGCCTTTAAGTTGAGTCCGTACTCATCATTGCTGCCGTCGCCGTAAACGTGATAACTATTGTAATAGGAATTGTCTTTAGTATAACCGTTGGCATTGGTTCTAAAGGTTGGGGCACCGTCAGATACAAATATGATATGTACAGGATCATCATCATTAAACTGATAGTTATTGGCTGCCAGCAATGCAGCTTCCCAGTTTGTACCTCCATCTGCTGACATACTGTTCACATGGCCTTTGAAGGTTCCCGGATCAGTTGTCTTGCTATAAGTATGATTTACATTGTTTGAGAAAGTGATAAGACCCATCTCAATGGTATCTTTCTTGTTCACATCTGAAGGATCATTGTTCTCGAAGAGTGCGTCCGCAAGCTTGTTAACTGCTGTCTTGGCAACTGATAATCTTGTACCGGATCCGTTGCCGCTTCCTACTGACTTACTCATACTTCCTGAAGTATCAAGTACTACAAGAACGTTTGCCTTTGATGTTTCACCATGACTCTCTGTCTTACCCTTAACTGTCAGCTTCAGTGTGTAGGTTCCGTCTTCACTTCCGTCTGGATTTTTATTAGGTGTCAAGGTCTTTGTGGTTTCAGGTGCTGTCTCTATCTCAGGAGGAGGGTCTCCGCCAGGAGTGTACTCTGTTTCCTTATAGATGAGATAGATGTTGTCTTCGATTACATAACTGTATCTAGGACCTGAATACTCATTGTAGGAACTTGAGCTGTTGTTTTTAAGTACATACATTGTTCCTGTATGTGTTTGATTTCCCAGCTTGTAATATTTACCGCTGCTCTTATAGTAAAGTTCCTTTCCATCCTTTGAGTATGCACCATGATCATCTACTTCAAGAACCCTGTCGTTGTTAGTAGAGTCAATCGTGCCGCCACTGTTTTTAGTGTACTGAACTTTTCCACTGGAGCTGTTACCATGAACTACTGTTATAACATCCCCATTCATACCACCAAGTCTTGCTTCCTGGTAATCATAGTTCGTAACGCCACCATGTGCTTCCGCCAGTACCACGTCACCTTCACTAAGGTCTATAGTCTGACCGGAATTCTCACCAAAGAGTGATCTTCCGTTTTCATCCACGTAATGAACCTTGACTGCCGCAACAGTTATGTTGTTTGCATTGGTCCATGTAATTGTGAAGGTTGAGAAGCTTGCAACTTCAAATTCCGCCACCGCACTTGCTATCGAAATTTCTGCATCCTCACCTGCTGCGATTGCTTCTGCATTGGCCTCAAGGTCAGAATCGGAAATCTTTTCTGCATTGGCATCCAGTGCCTTAACATCCTCTGTTGAAGCTACCTTCTCTGTTCTAAGTGCTGTGCTTGTTTCCTTAATGTGATGAACCTCAAGGGTGGAGGCATCTATACTATTAAGGAGATCACTGTCATTAACTGTTATCCTTACCTTCACAGGTCCTGTCGGTTCAACTTCATTGCCATCCCCGTCAACAAAGTGGATGTCCAGTGACTGTGAGTTTTCATAGATATTTTTATCCTTCAGTTCAGCTATCTCGGCCTCAGAGAGAACATCCTCTCCGCCGTATGCTTCTTCAGGCTTATAAAGTTTCTTTACTTCAAGGGTTGGGCTTATTCCACCAAATACGTCTCTTTCAGCAAAAACGTCTACACTGTATCCATCAGTTTCAGTCTCGTAATGGATTCTTCCCAGTTCGTTGAGAGTATACTGGACAACCTTGGCAACCATGATAGACTCCTTGGCTGCTTCCCTGTCCTCCTTGACAGCTTCCTTGACTTCAGCGATCAAACCCTTTGCGAAGTCATCGTATTCTGTCTTCTCGATCTCGGAAGGTGAAGCTACCGGATTTGTCACGGCTTCGGTTTCCTGAACCTGTACTGCTTCTGCTGTTTCGACTAAATCAACTGTTACATCTGTAGCTGCCGCATCCGGGATAAGCATCTGATTGATATCATCTGTTACATCTTCTCCCGCCATACCATCAACAGCTTCTTCTGTTCCGTTTCCTGCCGGAGCTTCATTCCCGACTCCGAACTCCACTGTATCGGTTTCGGCCGAAGCTTCATTCCCGACTCCGGACTCCACTGTATCGTTAACATCTGCTGCATCTGTTACTGTATCCACTGTATCGGTTCCGGCCTGATCTTGATCATCGGTATGATCATCGTCTGAAACCTCTACTGCTGCATCATTTTCGTCCTTTGCAGTATCGGTAGTATCATTTACTGCTTCTGTCACATCTTCAGTCTTTTCTGTGTCTTCTTGTTCATCATCCTGTCCTGCATCAGGTGTTTCGGCATTTGCATCAAACTCGTAGTCTTCGCCTACGATAGTGTCTGCCCATGCAACCATTCTGCCGAGAACTACGTCAGCAACCTTATCAGTTGCTTCCTGAACCGCTTCTTGAATCTTTTCTGCTATGTCAGTCTTCTCAGCAGTATCATCGTTCTCTTCGACATTGGCTTCTGAAGAAACTTCCGAATCAGCATTATCCGCTGTATCGTTTCCTGCTGCAGCACCGCTGTCCTGAACTTCTGTATCAGCCTGAACTTCAACTTCTGTCTTGTCACTGCTGTTGTTCTCTGTTCCGGTGCTGTCAGTCTTAACGTCAGCTTCTGCTACTGTGCCATTTTCTGTATCACTGTTATGATCAGCTGTCTCTGTAACTACAGTCTCATCAGTCTCAACAGTAACCTGAGTCTGATCGTCTGTCTTTACTGCTGTTTCAACTGTTTCAGTGATCACAGTTCCGGTTTCTGTTTCCGCTGCATCAGTTACCTTTTCCTCTTTAGGCTCTGCTGCATCTGCTGCACCTTCCATGCCTTCGGTTGGTACTATCGGACCAGTCACAGCTCCTGTATCAGGGGTTGTATCATCTCCAGGAACTGCAGGTCCGATTGCAACTGTTGCATCCTCTGCAGGAACCATCGTTTCGGCTTGAATCTCAGTTCCTGTTGGAATTCCTGTTCCTGCAATATTTACAAGTTCAGGAGCAACTGTCACAGCGGCTGTTGTTTCTACCACTGCCTTCGTTGTTTCTTCTGTCTTCTTGATACCTGCCTCTGCAAGTATCTTCTTGAGGGCTGCATCTCTTCCACTAACGTCTACCTTGTCGTAAACGATGCCGTCAACCTTGAGTGTGAATCTTACAGAATCATCTGACTTGTTGACGAACATGAAAGTGATTTTCTCGTTGCCGCTCAGCTCGTAATCGGAATTATCGCTCATATCCTGTTCCGGTTCTCTGTAGTAGGCATCCTCACCACCGTTTACCAGTGTATCTACATCGGATGACGGCTCGTAGAGGATGATATCCTTTTCACTGCCATATCGGAACTCAACTTCCTTGGATAGAGTCGGATCGTCTGCGATGATCTCATCGGAATCTGATGAAAGATCAACCTTGGCTTTCTTCTGATCCTTCTGGACAAATATCCGAAGTTCTGCATCGGCTTCACCAGATAAAACATCTGCGACGGATGAAGGAACTTCTACCACGTACAATCCCGGATTCTCATTGAAGAACGCCTCATATTCTTTTTTAGCTCTTTTGTTATCGGATGTTGCGCCAAGATAATCCTTAGCATCGAAAAGATTGTTGTCACGTATAGCTGCCAATGCAGCCGCCCTCAGATCCTCACTCAAAAGATCCAAAACAATCTTTCTACTAAAAACTCCAGATACGGAAGCAGTAGACTCTGCCACCTCCTCTGATGCTGCGAATGCTGGCACCTGGACTGCAGTTACTACCATACTGAAAGTCATCAGTGCCGCTAAAGCTTTTCTAAGACCCCTCTTAGTTCGATATTTAATTTTACCCATAACCTATACCCTCTTAATTAAGGCCAACCCCTGTCTTAATTACTGATTTAACTATATCAGACGAGGTATTAACGCTTGTATTAAAAAACAAATTATTTTTGAAGAACTTTTCCTGCTTTTATTAAGTTTTGGAAGTTTATTCTTTTATTTAAGGATTTCCGTCTTTTTTATAACATTCTTGTAAAAATACGCCCAAAAATATCAAAAAGCTTTCCGGCTTACGCATCAGTGTCTCTTCCCCAGACACAAAAAACTGTCGTTTAACAGTGAACTTTTACCACGTTAAACGACAGTTACCATATATACAGACTCGATAAAAAATGTCGAGTGACTCGACACGTTTTCATCGAGTCACTCGACAAACCAGCATCGAGTCAATATTTATTTGTCGAGTCTCCCCATCACGAAACTATCCGTCCTATCATGATGGCACGTCCGTTGGTTGCTGCGTTAACACAGGTGGACATGGCAACTAACCGGTCAGATGTTGTAACCCCCATATCTTCTCTTATGTGGAGGGCATTGTTCTCAACATAATCTATGAAATCAGCGATCTCCTCCTCGGTGTTTTTATTGTTTACCGCAAATACATTGTCATCATAGGCATCTGTCTCGATGCAGGCCCAAAGCTCTATCCTGTACGTTGTGTCCGGCAGATACAGCATTCCGGTCTTATGATCATTGAAGTACTTCTCATCAAGGAACTCCATGATGTCACCAAACATGCCTCCATTGTCCATATGGTGCCCATAGATGAGATTGTATCTGTCACTGAAATCCTTCTCATTCTGAGAAGCCAGAAAGATGGCTCCGGACAGTGAGAACTCTCCGTACACATCCTTGTTGACATACTCCATATCATCCTTGCCTCTCACTATCGGATAATCGATATGAGTATCGTCTATAACTATCCAGCCGAGGACATCCTCATTGATAGCCATAAGCTCCTCAAGAGTAGGATTGTCCTCACCGAGCATCCCGGATGGCTTGAACTGCAGCAGGTCACTGTTCAGAAATGCTCCTCTATACACGTTGTAGGTGTCCCACAGAACATAACCACTGTAACTCAGCGCCACCACAACAAACATAGAAACCACCAGATTTAATATTCTGTTCCCGGCTCTTGCCACAAAAGATATAGTATCCAAAACTTTCCCTCTGCTCTCTTAAATCACAAAAGGGCATCGACATCCGCTTACGAATGACAACGCCCCCCTAACGACATGAGTGTCAAAAGCATCTGCCACTCACTGATGACACCGCACACATTCATGTGCAACGTGCTGCATCTTATTATTACTTCATTCTGCGTTTCATGAACGCCATGCTCCATGCTGCAAGCACTCCGATTGCAGTTATGAAGCAGATTGCTGATACCATCATAAAGCTGTTATCACCAGTTCTTACAGCACCTCTCGCTGCACCAAGAACCTTTCCAACCGGCGAGTTGTCAACAGCCTCACGGGCTGCACCAAGCACCCGACCTACAGGTCCGTTCTCAACCGCATCTCTTACGGCACCGAGAACACCAGCAGGTGATCCCTCGCCGCTATCGCTATCGCTGTCACTGTCTGATGATCCGCCTGATGAACCGGATCCACCTGTTGTAGACGAACCGCCTGATGTATTCTGACTGCTTCCGCTTCCGTCTGAGTAGTGGTTTGTA
>DGVW01000064.1 GCA_002396005.1 Oribacterium sp. UBA4274 | reverse complement strand
CCCCCCCTGGTCCACCGGCTGATCTGCTTCAAACATGGCGCATTCTGCGGAAAATACTTAACTCTGTTATTTCTCCTATCCCGCCTTAATGGTATAGTAGATATGGTGACTTTTGGTCATCGAGAGGAAAAGAAATAGAACGGAGGTAATTATGAAAAGAAACATCGAAAAAATGTCAGCTCTTGTCATTTCGGCAGCGCTTTTGATGTCAGGCTGTGGCGGAACATCAGCAGGCAACAGCTCATCTGAAGCACAGGCAACAACTGAGGCAAAGGAAGCAGAGTCGAAAGAAGCAGAAACGACTGCCGCTTCGGAAGCATCTCAGGAAACTGCCTCCGAAGCTGCTGAAGCTGCTGTGGAAGAAGCCGGAGAGGTGCAGCTTATAAATGCCACCATAGATACAAGCTATGACAATGTTTATTCAGATTCTGACCAAAGATATCTGGTCGGAGGCTACTACCCGAAAATAATTCTCGGATCTTACGAGAACGGAACCTTCGTCAAGAAAGACGCCGGGTATCCTGAGCTTGCAAAAGCTGTAGACACCTACAACAAGAAGACGGCCGATGACTTCAAATCCGAAATAGAATCGGGAAAAGAACTTGCCGAGGAGGATCCCCGTTTCAAGGAAACCGACAACTATGGATACTCCTATTCTGTAGATATGGACGCTTCCATCGAGCGCTCTGACTCAAACATTTTCAGTGTATCCGAGTCAACCTATTCCTTTATGGGAGGCCCTCATGGCAACACCGTCATCACCGGATTTAATGTGGATCCCAAAACCGGTGAGGTGCTCAAGATTTCGGATGTTGTTACAGATAAGGATGCCTTCATTGATGCCGTTGACAAACAACTCCACGCAGAATATCCCGATATCGAGGAAGGCATCGTTGTAGATAATCTCAAGACCGCCATCAGCGATATGTATGACGGAAAAGATGATATAAATCTTCAGTTCTACATGACACACGATGCATTGGTTACAGTATTTTCAGCTTATGACATCACTGCCTATGCCTACGGACCTGAGTTCGTTTCACTGTATTATACTGACTCGGCTGACTTCCTTAATGAGAAGTACCTGAAGACAACTAAGGACTATGCTGCCGAGATCGGTTTGAACGCTCCTTTCTCATTTGAAACAGGAGATGGTACAAAGAAATCAATTACTGTAAATTATCTGGAGCCCATAGGAGATACTGAGTATGCTTCAGAATACAACCTCAACATGAGTCTGGACGGCAAGGAGTATACAGAAGAACTGGAAAGCATTTACGGTATGCGTGCCTATATCCTTGAGAAAGACGGTAATGCTTACATCTATCTTGATATGAGTTCTGACAACGACTGGCATATCACCCAGATTTATGACGTTAACGGTTCCGAGATCAAAAAGGTCGGTGATTTCACGGAAGAAGCTTTCTACGATGTAAGGCCTGTTGATCCTTCTGATTTCATCATGTCCTCCAGAGGCGGTCTTTTAAGCACCTACGGTATATTCCGCCATTACAAGATGGACGCTGACGGAAAGCCTGTTCCTCTTACCGATGCATGGTGGATCAACAATGATTTTGAGCTTACCCTCAACCAGCCTCTTAAGCTCAGTGTAATGGACGAGCTCACAGAGGACTGCAGCGATAACGGTACCGAAACAGAGCTTCCCGAAAAGACAAAGCTCACACTTGTACGTACAGATGAGATTAATTGGGTTGATGCCCGTACCCCCGACGGAAAGTATGCAAGAATCTATGTAGATTCTTCCGACTGGCCCCGTAAGGTAGACGGCATCGAGATCGAGGAAGCCTTCTCAGGAATCGTGTTTGCAGGATAACAAAAAAATAACCGCCCCAGTCTCACAAACTAAGCGGTTATTTTTTGTAACTAATTATTTGGGCTAACCGTCTATCGGTAGCACTTCTTTTCAATTAATATAGTAACATCGTTGTATATCTTAGTCAATATAATATCAGACTACAGGAGATGAAACTCAATGAAAACAGCTATCTTAACCGGTGCTTCCCGGGGAGTGGGGAGAGCCACGGCGGAAATATTGGCACAAAAGGGCTACAGGCTCATCATAAACTGCCGCTCCAGTTTCGATCTTCTGGAGGAAGTGGCTGAAAAGCTTCGGAATTTCACCGAAGTCATAACTGTTCACGGCGCCATCACAGATGAAGTTTTGAAATCGGCGCTGAAGATAGATCTTGAATCCGCAATACCGGTACTGACTGAAGAGGATATGCTTAACAGTCTCGGAGATACCTCGGGAAACGATTCAGCATCTTCCGATAGTTCCAACGAAATCCTTCTTATCAATAATGCCGGTATTTCCACCTTCAATCTCTGCCAGGATGTGACCGACGAAGAGCTCAGTACCATGCTGAGTGCCAATGTCTCCGATATGTTCAAACTCACCCGCTCAGTGATTCCATATATGCTGAAAACAGGAAACGGCCGCATCCTGAATGTTTCTTCCGTCTGGGGAGTATCAGGTGCCTCCATGGAGTCGGTTTACAGTCTCACGAAAGGTGCTGTCAATGCTTTTACCAAAGCCCTGGGAAAAGAACTTGCACCCAATCACATCCCGGTAAACTCAGTCGCCATCGGTTGTGTTGACACAGACATGAACGCTTGGATGTCTCCGGAAGACAGAGCTGCGGTAGAAGATGAGATACCTTTCGGACGCATGGCAACACCAGAAGAAGTAGGAGAGTTTATCTACCTTTTGGCTCAAGCACCTAGATATTTAACTGCTCAAGTGATACAATTCGACGGAGGGTGGATTTGAATCCC
>DGVW01000117.1 GCA_002396005.1 Oribacterium sp. UBA4274 | reverse complement strand
CATTCGGATTCTCTCGTGATGATGCCGGTAAGTTCTTAAATGCTTACTACGATAAAAAGATCTTCGAGAATGATCCATTTGCTAAGCTTGACCAGACTGGTGTTGGTAAGCTTATGGAGACAGCTATCAAGCTTGGAAAGCCTGTAAATCCTAAGCTTCACGTAGGTATCTGCGGTGAGCACGGTGGAGACCCATCTTCAGTAGAATTCTGCCACAAGATCGGTCTTGACTATGTATCATGTTCTCCATTCAGAGTACCTATCGCAAGACTTGCTGCAGCACAGGCTGCTATCGCTGAGGGTTAATCTATCTAACCATATACTTATTTTAAAGGGAGTCCGAAAGGGCTCCCTGTTTGTTTTATATCATGATCACTGATGGGCTGTTCAGAACCTGAGCCCAGAGATCTAAAAGTCTACGTTCCGGAGCGGTATTGACACAGGCGCAGGTCTTATACTGCTGGATACAGGCATAGCTGAAAGTGCCTATATGCTGGTGGATTCCATTTATAAGCTGGGGTATAAGCCGAAAGATGTAAAAATGATCCTTATAAGTCATGCTCATCTCGATCACTTTGGCGGTGCAGCTATCATGCATGAACTAACCGGTGAAACATACACCATCGCGATGCACGGTGGAGTCGGCGCTAACACCATGAATAATGATTACTACAGCACCAGCCAATATCTCACACCGGATCTCAGGCAAAGATTCCTGAACGATGCTGAGAAACTGAAGAAAATCCACGTGGATATAGCACTTCCGTCACATCCTAATCAGATAGAGATTCTCGATAGGGCAGGAACCTATACCCATGAGTCTAAGCCTTATGTTGACGATACTGTCTGGGCAGATTTTATCGATGAGAGAGTGCGACAGGTTAAGGCGTTGATGAAATAGAGAAAAATGATTATGACCTTTAAGTCAATAAATACAAGGAAGTTGTTTATGAGTAGGTTGAGTATGAGCCAAATAATAGTGTATAATTATCTAAGATTTTTAAGTACATGTATAAAATAGGAGGTAATGTATGGCTAAAACAGCAATAATAACCGGTGGCTCACGTGGAATCGGTAAAGCGATGGCCCTCAAACTTGGGGAATTGGGATATGATGTAGTTATCAACTATGTAAGCGATTCGTCAAAAGCAAAGTCAGAAGAAATTGCAGATCAGTTAAAAAAAGAGTACGGGGTAGAATCACTGGTAGTTAGAGCAGACGTTAGTAAGTATGAGGATTGTGAGGCACTTGTTAAGGCAGCGGTTGACAGATTTGGAGAGAATATCGATGTACTTGTAAACAATGCAGGCATCACGAACAATTGTAACTGGATTGATATAACTCACGAGCAGTATGAAAAAGTAATAGCTACCAATCTCATGAGTCTGCTGCACATGACACATCTCACACTTCCACACATGATTAACCACACTGATAAAGAACATCAGGCTGTTATCGTTAATATTTCATCAGTTGGCGGACTTACAGGAGTTATCAATCAGGCTGATTATTGTGCTGCCAAGTCTGGTGTTATCGGTCTCACAAGAGCATTAGCACTCGAATTTGCAGGCAGAGGAGTACGTGCCAATGCTATCGCTCCAGGTATGATCATGACTGATATGCTTCGTGGAGTAAATCAGGACGAGCTCAATGCTCTTGCCGCAACTATTCCTGAAGGATATATCGGTGATGTTTCCGATATTGCAGGAGCTCTGGAGTATATATTAAAGGCTTCTTATCTGACAGGACAGGTTATTTCACCAAATGGTGGATTTGTACTTCAGTAAATCATATGATATAAGTGTCATAAGTCTTCTCCCACGTGTGCTTGCACAAAAGTGGGAGATTGACTTAATGACACGCCACAATATCGACTTTTGACACTCACATCAATAAAATGCCCCCTTTCCTCTGGTTGTGCCCGGAATCCCGGACGCATATCAAAGGGAAGGGGGATTTTGTGCTTTATTATGTGCTAAAATATCTGTATTTGTAAGATAAAAGACGAAAATAGGTGAGGAGGATATATAAAATATGTTTTTTATCATGGGAATCACGGATGGCAGGAAGGACTTTGATTTCAATCAGCTGATAACTTGTGATATCTGTGGCAAATATGGGCGTTACCATGTTTTCATGACATATACGGTGTTGTCTGTTTTCTTTATACCGATATTCAAGTGGAATAAGCATTATTATGTACAGACAAGCTGCTGTGGAAGCGTTTATGAGCTTGATCCGGAAATCGGGGAGAGAATAGCCGGAGGTGAAGAAGTGGAGATACTGCAGCGGCATCTTACACTGGTAAGCGGCGGAAGAGGATTTACTACAGGAAACAGGAAATGCAGAATGTGCGGATATGAGACAACTGAGGATTTTGATTTCTGTCCGAAATGCGGAACGAAATTCTGAGAAGATTATAGGTTACCCGATGCGTGGTCTGGCCTTTTTTCATTTTCTACTTCAATATGATCGATTTGAACTGTCGTGAAATAAAATGAAATAATATGTGCCTTGATGTAAGCATTTGACAAAAGCAACATAATAAAAAATATTTTTGGCCATTTTACTGATTGAGATAAAACTGTCATTTTAATAATATGTTCTTGCGAGTTGAGAGAACTCAAGTTACAAAAATTGAATTTAATAAAGTATATTTTTTCAATAAGAAAGTGAGGATATCAAAATGAAAGTTGGATTTCTTGGACTTGGTATAATGGGACGCCCAATGGCAAAGAACCTTTTAAAGGCTGGCCACGAGCTTATGGTTTATGATTTCAACGAGGAAGCAGTAAAGGATGTAGTTTCATGCGGAGCTAAGGCAGGTACATGCGGTAAGGATCTTGCTGAGTTCGCTGACGTTGTTATCACAATGGTTCCTAACTCACCGCATGTTCGTGCAGCTGTATTCAACGAGAATGGTCTTGCTGAGGGCTTCCGTAAGGGCGAGTCAGTTCTCATCGATATGTCATCTATTGACCCGGTTGAGTCAAAGAAGATCGGTGCTGATCTTGAGAAGATCGGCGTAGATATGCTCGATGCTCCTGTATCAGGCGGAGAGCCAAAGGCTATTGACGGAACACTTTCTGTAATGGTTGGCGGTAAGAAAGAAACCTTCGACAAGTACTATGACATGCTCATGGTTATGGCCGGTTCAGTAGTATACGTTGGACCTCTTGGATCAGGTAACGTAGCAAAGCTTGCAAACCAGATGATCGTTGCTGCAAACATCGGTATCGTTGCAGAGGCTCTTACATTTGCCAAGAAGGCAGGCACAGATCCTGAGCTTGTTTACCAGGCAATCCGCGGTGGTCTTGCTGGTTCAACAGTTCTCGATGCCAAGGCTCCTATGATGCTTTCAGGCAACTACAAGCCAGGCTTCAGAATCGACCTTCATATCAAGGATCTCACCAATGCTCTTAATGCATCACATGCTATCAACATGCCTGTTCCTATGACAGCTCACATGATGGAGGTTATGCAGGAGCTCAAGAACCATGATGAGGGTTCATGCGATCATGATGATATCGTAAGATACTATGAGAGAATGTCAGGTACATCTATCGTTAAGTAATTCTCTATAAACTATATACCCGGTCCCGTGCGTTCCCCCTAAGTTGAAGCATCCGGGCCGGGTTTTCTTTATGGCATTGCCTAAGTGTAATTTAATGATTATTGAGTGAAAGGTTCGATTATGAATACAGATTTTATAAAAGGTGTTGTGGTTCCAATTATCACTGTGATTGATAAGGATGAGAAAATAGATGAAGCAGGTATGCGTAAGCAGGTTGATTATGTTATCAACGGCGGACTTCAGGGAATTCTTGCTTTTGGTTCAAATGGTGAGTTCTATCAGATTGAAGAGGATGAGATGGAGAGAGGCTTAAAGATCATGGTTGATCAGGCAGCCGGAAGAGTTCCTGTATACTTCGGTATCGGCGCTATCAACACAAAGAAGTGCATCCGTCTTGCCAGGATGGCAGTGGCTAATGGTGCAGCCTGCGTATCTATCCTCCAGCCTATGTTCCTAAAGCCTACTCATGACGAGCTTTTCAATCATTTCAAGGCTATCGCAGAGGCAATTCCTGATACTCCGGTTCTTCTGTACAACAACCCTGGGCGTGTAGGCTACGGCATGACAGCAGATTTTGTAACTGAGATTGCACATGCTGTTCCAAACATCGTTGGTATGAAGGATACTTCAGGAGATATCACTCTTACAGAGGAATGCATTCGCAGAAACCGTGATGTGAACTTCAAGGTATTCGGCGGAAAGGACACACTTCTTTTTGCATCAATGTGTGTAGGCGCAGT
>DGVW01000027.1 GCA_002396005.1 Oribacterium sp. UBA4274 | reverse complement strand
TGCTGCCAGGATATGATTGCAAAGCGTCAGTATACATGCTGCAAGCAGCACAAGTCTTTCCATCTTATTCATGTCCCTGATCATCCATCCAAATACAGAGAAGGACAAGGTACAGCAACCAATTGCGGTTATGATAAATGCAATCAAAACTGACATATCAAATCCAAATGTATCTGTGGCAGCATGATACATTACCAGACTGTTGTTATAAAGAAGCACAAATGGAATTGTAAATCCTGCTATCGCAAATTTCACTGCCTGGAGACCTGTTTTCCACATATCTCCTCCTGAGATACCGATGGCTGCAAAGACAGCAAGTGCAACAGGCGGTGTTATGGCGGCAATTACTCCGAAGTAAAGAACAAAAAGATGTGCCGATACAGTTGAAACACCAAGGCTTATCATGGCAGGAGCAACCAGAACTGACAGAATGATATAGCAGGCTGATGTGGGAAGTCCCATACCAAGGATGATACATACAACAGCGGTAAGAAGTCCCATCAGAAGGATGTTTCCACCGGCAAGCATAGTAATGATCGTAGATATCTTTAAACCAAGTCCCGTTATGTTGATAGCACCTACAACAATACCTACTACCATACATGCTATAGATACACTCATCATTGATCCTGCCGCGTCTCTGCACAGTGCCACAAGATTCTTTAATGTAAACTTTTTGCGGTCTGTGATAAGTCCGATAACGATACACAGAATGATAGTGTAAAGTGCTGCTCTCGCTGTGCTTATACCCACTACCATCAGCGCTATAAGGAGAACGATAGGTGCAAAAAAGTACCACCCTTTTCTGAAGATCTGTCCTGCTGTAGGATCTTCAGGCTTTCTTTCTATAGCCGGAATCCTGTGTCTGTGCGCATAGGAAATGATGCCTGCGGATGTGGTAAGGTAGTAAAGAACAGCCGGTATAAGAGCCGCAAGACATATGAGTCCATATGGTATGGAGGTAGCGTCAGCCATAAGGAATGCAACCGCCCCCATGACCGGCGGCATGATCTGTCCACCGGATGCTGCTGTTGCAACTATTCCACCCGCAGTATCTTTATCAAATCCGGTTTTCTTCATAAGCGGGATTGTAAATGTTCCTGCCGTCACCACAGTTGCTGCGCCTGAACCATTAACCATACCAAGCAGCATACTTGAGTAAACAGCCGCCTGAGCAGGTCCTCCGATGATGTTTCCAAAGGCTGCAGAAGCTATATCCACAAAGAACTCTCCCGCACCGATAAAACTAAGAACTGATCCAAAAAGCACAAACAGGAAAATGTATATGGCAGCAACATTTAGTGCACTTCCGAAAAGTCCTTCACTCGATACCATAAGATATGTGGCCATCCTGTAAACTGAAACTCTTGCGGTTTCAAAAGTCCCCGGCAGGTATGATCCGTAAAATGTGTAGACAAGAAATATCAGGCAAAGTCCCGGAAGTATACTTCCCAGTGCCCTATATGCTATATACACTGCTGCACAAACAAACAGAACAGATACTATCTTTTGAAAATCAGTGTAAAGCATTGTTGTCGCCACATTGGAGTTTCTCAGAATGATAACCTCATATGCAGAGATCACAGTCAGAACGATCAATACAACATCAACTATTTTGCCGATAACCGATCTGCTGCTTTTTGACAACAGGTAAAAGATGATTATCAACGCTCCATGATATACAGATTGTTCCGTATTGTTTAAGGTCAGAAACGGTGATGCTGCAAGAAGATGAAAGAAACAAAGTACGATTGCAGCGACTGATGCCAGGTTTTGAAATACTTTATCCTGAACAGTAACGCCTACTGAACCGGACCTGTGTTCATTGTTTTCCATGTTTTAAACTCTCCTTTCCTTCTATTCTTTAGCAACACCTATTTCACGATAGTACTTAAGTGCTCCATCATGGATAGGTATATGTGAAGTTGCGATGGTTTCCGTTGATATCTGCCTTGTAGCATCATTTGTATCCTTATAGCTGTCCAAAGACTCGATGATTCCTTTTACAAACGAATATATCAGGTCATCATCCGCCTCCCTGGAGCAGAATATGGTTGTGGCATATCCAAGAGTTGTGACTTCCCCTTCATTGGACTGATGTTCATAGACATTGGCCGGAATCGTTGTTTTATTTATGAAAGGAAATTCATCAATGATCTTTTTGATCACTTCCTCCGAAACAGGAAGCATTCTGAATGCAGTTGTCGCTGCTGATTGCTGTATTCCTGCGATCGGATATCCTCCGGTCTGAAATGCTGCATCTATATCTCCATTGGCAAGAGCCTCTGCAGATTCTGCATAGTTCATATAGTACGGATGGATATCATCCATGCTTATGCCGTACTCATTCAGGATTTTTTCGTTAATAAAGAGATAGGAAGTTCCCTGAGAACCAACACATACTTTCTTTCCTTTGAGTTGGGAAATATCTGTGATACCACTGCTTTCTGTGGTAAAGACATGAAGCTGTGATTGATAAAGTGAAGCCACTTCCCTCAGGTCTTCCTGTGGGCCGGCATTCTTATATGACATGGCACCGTTGTAAGCACTGTATATCGAATCACAATTTGCCATGCCCAGATCGATATCTTTATTTAGTACCATGGAGATATTTTCATTAGATCCGGATGTTGCCTGAACATTGATGTTGAGAGATGTTGACTTTGAAACTGCATTACCCAACGCAGCGCCTACATAATAAAAAGTTCCTGTCGAGGAAGCTGTTCCCAATGTTAATGAACCGGAGTAGGAACCATCTGCATTTACCTGTTTCTTTGCCACATGTCCTTCTCTGTTTTGAGAAAAGGCTACTAAAAGTAAGGCGATCAGAATTCCGTAGACTATTGCGACTATTTTCTTTTTCATGATTTTCTCCGAGAAAAGTGAACTCAAAACAATAGGTGACTATACAAGTTCATCCCCGGCAACAGGGAAAAAGTTAGAAAAGCTTTCACCATATTTATAGCTTTGATCACCGGATATTCTTCTCAGATGATTTCCGCGAAGATTTGCTCTTTCTGTATAGTACTGGATCAGATGGTGCTGCGCCTGAAAACACTGCATCGCCTTAACCTTCTCATCATAAACCTCTGTTATGTCTATCAAAGTTCCGGGAACAAACTGTGAAAGCTCTGTCTGATGAGGTTCAAATCCGAAAAGTCTCATCTGTTTTGTAACAGGAAGATCATCTACGATAACTCCTCTTGAGTTAGACTGTATGGAACACTCAAACACGAACTCAGCCACTGCGTTGTGATCAGGATTAAGGATATCTTTTCCGTTTCTGTCATGTGTGATGATGATGTCCGGTCTTACGGTTCTTATCTTTCTGATCATCTTTTCACGGATCTCTTCTGTAAGATATGGAGCCATCGGGTAATCGGGGAGATCCCAGAATTCAATATTTTTGATACCTAAAATATCAGCAGCTTTACTTGTTTCCTCCAGTCTGTTTTGCTTGACAGATTCATAAGTAGCACCTTCTTTTTTCCACTGTGCTGCACTTTCACCTCTGATGCCGAAGCTGAGCACCACCACATGAACCTCTGCTCCGTTCTTGATGTACTTTGCGATAGTTCCGCCTGCTCTCCAAACATAATCTGCTGCATGTGCACTTACAACCAACACTTTTTTATCCTTGATCATTTTATTATCTCCTTACTATTTTATCTTTCACTAACCTGTATCGTTAAATGTAACAATTTGTCATTTTAAATATCACATAGGATCTTTTCCGAGGAGCCATCTTGGATTAGTTACCACCATATTTCTGACATCCTCTTCTGTAAGTCCGGCTTCCAAAAGCTTTTCAGAAAACTCCAGAATGCCTTCATCGGGATAACAAAGCTTTGTATTGCCTAAATCTGTTCCCATGACACAGTTTTCAGCGCCGACTGCCTTTATCATGTCAACTATAGTTTCAAAATCAGCTTTACCTGTTTTCCATGTTGTGTAGCACTGTTCGCATTTGGCACCATAAGAAATAAACATCTTCTGTTCTTCAATGGTATAAAGCGTTGTCGGAAAGCTTACATGAGTAATGATTATCTTTTTCACTCCTCTTTTTGCAGCTTCAGGAACCAGTTTAAATGCTTCCTCATGAGAGATATGACCTGTTGCCAGGATCATGTCGTATCTTGCTATGATATCCAGGATATCAAGTACTTCAGGTTTCAGTTCTCCATGCTCATCAAGACAATTTATCACAGGAGTATTGATGCCCTGTTCCTTCATCTCCAACACGATACTAGCCCAAAAGGCTCTTTTCTTATTTGGATCACCATCGAACTGATAAGCCATCTCATGTTCATTGTCACAGGTCGGAAACCATACCAGCTTAACTCCGCTTCTTGCAGCCATTTCGACTGCAGGAGGATTGAGACCGCCTACAGCACTGTTCAGTGTAATGGTTCCTACAGCATCACATTCCGGAAACATCTTATGGATAAGCTGTGCTCTCCCGGCTGTTGATGTCCAGTGATTTTTGATGGCATACCCCGCCAACGCTGATTGAGTAATTCTTTCACCCATCTCTATGTCATCCATTTTTCTGGGTAAACAGTCAGGTGCGGAATGAACATGCAGATCATAACCACCTTTGATTATTTCATTTATATCACTCATAATATCTCCTCTCTGACAACTTTTAATCATTTTTGATGCTCACGATTGTTGAACAATTTTGATTACTCATTCATCCTAATCTTGTTTTGATTTTGTGTCAACAAATAGTTATTAAATATCGAGTATTTTGTCCGTTTTTAATATTTTCGAATCGATATTTTGTACATCTTTCACAATCACCTCATGTGAATATCAGGCTGTGTGTCTTGTGTTATCGATAATATTTCTATTATCTGTTGTATTTAAAATTATGATTTACTATAATAACCTATAGTAATGTTCAATATAATTGTTCAACAATAAGGAGCTCTATGGCTGAGACACAAACAACTATTGTATATAACAAATTAAAAAAGAAGATAGAAAAAGGTGAGTACTCTCCGGCACAAAGTTTACCGGAGTCTGCATTGGCCAAAGAATATAATGTCAGCAGGAATACAATAAAAAAAGCACTGCTTATGTTGGAAAGCGATGGCTATGTGACTATGGATCTAAACAAGGGCGCCAAGGTTTCAAGCTACTCAAAAAGTGAAGTAATCGAATTTTTGGAACTTCGAGAACTTTTGGAAGGATTCATAGTTAAACAGACCGTTCCTGTTATCAGTGAAAAAAACATAGAAAAGTTAAAGACAACTCTCGATAATATGGTGATGTTCAAATCCTCAGAAGATCTTATGAACTATTCAAAGTGTAATCAGGACTTTCATAAAATCATTTATGCGTCATGTCCCAACAAGACTGCTGTAGATGTGACATTAAAGCTCAAAAATCAGATGCGGAAGTATAACAGTAAAACTATCCTCATACCGGGCAGAGCTGAACAATCTTTAAAGGAACATACCGACATTTATCAGGCAATCAAAGACCGGGATGCGGAAAAAGCCGAGACATGTATCAAGACTCATATTTCCAATGTCAAAAAAGTCTTCGACAATTACTACTCATTCTTGTTTTAATATAAGTATCATAAGTCTATCTTCCACTTGTCCTTTCACAAAAGCAGAAAATAGACTTCATGACACTCCCCACATGACTGGTGGCAGATTCAGTAGGAATATGGCATGCAGCACCTGCCCTTCACGAAGCGAATTCTATTGGGCTGGTGTTTCCAAAGAACACGAAAGGTCGATTTATCAGCCTGGGAGCGCGAAACGATTCTATATCAAATACACTAAAAAGCATGCCGGAGTTTACCCATATAAAGGATATTCTCTAGCATGCTTTTATTTCAACATTACCCTATTTCATCATCTGTCACAGTAATAATCTCATCTTTCATCACTTCTGTGAGAACAACCACTCCATAACGGCTACGCAATTGTATGCGTAATCGAAGGATGCCATATGATATCCGGCGCCACCCATAGGGCTGTTGCCACCCTGCTGCCCGGCTTCTCCGGATGTCTCCTGACCATCAGCTGATGTCTGTTCACTCATTGAAGTTTGATTGTTGTCCGGGGCCTGGCCATCCATAGGTTGCTGATTGCCGTCAGGGGCCTGTCCATTCATTGGCGGCTGATTACCTTCGGAGTTCTGTCCACCCATCGGTGGCTGATTGCCGTCAGGGGCCTGACCGTCCATCGGAGGCTGATTACCTTCCGGAGCCTGTCCTTCCGTAGGCTGCTGATTCCCTGATTGCGCCTGACTACCTTCCGGTTTCTGTCCGTTACCAGAGTCTTCTGCTCCTCCCATCATAAAACTACCGGCATCGATTGTACCTGTCTTCCATGAAATGAAATACTGGTTTTCGTCTGCACTGAAGAGTTCCTTTGCCGCTGAACTAAGTTCATCCACAGACCATGTGCCATCCCACTGTACATAATCATAGGAAACATTGTCTGCATCGAACATTTCCATCACTTCCTGCGCTCCACTCCAGGCACTTGTATCATCCTCTGCAGCAAAGTAAACAAATGTCTGATCTTCAAGTCCTGAAAGAGCATTTACATCCCACTGTCCATCTACAAACATACATGCTGCGTAAAGATCCGGATATTCTGATGCCAGAATCAATGTAGTCATGCATCCCATTGACTGACCGGTGCCGTAGATTCTGTCAGAGTCAACTGCGTACTCATCGCACATATAGTCAATGTATCGTTTTGTAAGTTCTACGTACTCTGTTGTGGTATACCCATTGTGATCATCAAGGATAGTCTCAGGATATGTAGGAACCGCTACGATGGTAGGATTTACACTCTGCCATTCTTCTGTTGCCCAGACAAGAGCTCCTCGTCCCTGTGTTAATGAATAAGTAGGATCGTCACCTGCGCAGGTTGAGTCACCTATGAAAACCACCATAGGATATGAAGCATTTTCATCATATCCTTCAGGAAGATACAGATTATAAGTTATAGAAAGACCTGTCTCCTCATCAGTATAAGTGAGCTGGTCAAAAAGATCTGTATATGTCTCCACAAGACCCTCTTCATCTTCCGCAAG
>DGVW01000037.1 GCA_002396005.1 Oribacterium sp. UBA4274 | reverse complement strand
TTTCCATATAAGTCTCCCGATTTATCTATAATAATTACAAATTGTAAACACGCTGCTGTACCTCACCAAGTAGCTGTCGGAATTCCTTCTCACCTTTATCGTGATCAAAGCAGCCTTGACGTTCAAGCAACTTGAGTTTTACTGCATATCCGAACAATACATAATCATCGAACATGTGTAATCCCACAAGTTCATCAAGCTGCTGGAATTCAAAGTCCAGCATGATCTTTTCTGCTTCGAGAGGATCCTTTGCTGCAAGTGCGGAGCTTACAACCTGAGTAGTCAAGATATCCTTGGTGTCCGGAGTTGGATAAGACTTGCCCATCTTCATACTGCGCTGATAGTTGAGCTCCTTTGTGAGAGCTCCATAGACCTTGTTCCACTCATTTACGAGAGGACCGTTTGTTGAAGACAGTGTAAGATCTCTGAGAAGATTATACTTATCCACGCTTACGGATGATTCGCATAAATCAAGGAATTCCTGATAGCTGAGTGGCATTTCTCCGTCACTTTTAAGCTCCGGCAAGCTCGATACTAGATAATAATATGCAGCCATCATCCACCTCCTGTTAAATGTCAAGGTTTCTGAAGTAAGGCATAATCATCTCGGCAATCTCTGCGTCGGAACAATCAAAATATCCGGATCCATCCTTAGCTGCAAGGCGGAAACCTGCTTTGACGCCCTTGGTAGGCTTGATCTCAAGACCATCTTTGATTTCCTGAGCTAATTCACCCTTTAAAGCGTCCGTTACTTCAGCTACTTCTGCAGAATACTTGGAAACATCCTCGCCTGTTACAGCTGCTCGGATGAGCTTTCCAAGAGCATCGCCGGAAAGTGCCTTATTGACGTCATTTTTGAGAATCTTCTCATACTCGGCCTGTACCTCTGTCTTAAATGCAAGCATGGCATCCCGTTTTGCCTGCTCAGCGCTGACAGAAGCACTCTCTTTCATGATTCCGATTTCCTTTTCAGCAGAAGCTTTCACACTGGCGGCTTCTGCCTTGGCATCGGAAACAATTGCTTCAGCTTTTTTCTTGGCTTCTGCAATGATAGATTCTGCTTGTGCGTTGGCAGCATCGATACCCTCTTTGCGGATCGATGTAACCAAATCCTGAATCTGTAATTCCATAAGTTTCCTCCTGGTAAAATCGATATGCTGTTTCTGATTATACTTTTCACACTCATTCCCTATATGATGATTTAAAAAATCGTTTACAGGATCAGAGCTATGTGAAGAAGATCAATATAATCTCTCACATTCTTCCTCCGAAGACGGGCTTTTTCGGGAATTAAGCGCGTCTTTAGAGCTTACTGTAATATCTTCGGCAATTTTCAAAATATCATTAGTTTTCACTATTCATAAATACTTAATGATTTTGAATGAAAAGAAAAAATATTTCGGAAATCCGATGTATACAATGTTAAATTTTACACTAATTAATTAGTGATGGCAACTATTGAACGTGGTTTTTTGAGTTTAAAAATGTACATAATGTACATAATTTTTGTTTATTTATTAGGAACATTTTTTTAGAAAGCGAGGATGGCGGAAATTATAGTTCAATATATAAATGTCTGCCGGAGATAAAAATATATCCCCGGACTGATCTGACAATAAAAAGAGAAGCTCCGTTTTATTGCTAAAACGGAGCTTCTCTTTTTTGGTCTATAGAAATTATTTTCTATTAGGCATTGGCTGTATCTTTAGGCTGCTCTGCAGGCTTATCTGCAGGAGCTGTTGCCGAAGCCTTAGCTTCTATAGGAGCTGCGGCTGCCGCCTTTGGTGCATTTGCAGGTGCAGCAGGCTTTGGTGCAGCCGGTTTAACAGGGCGCTTTCCTGTTATGGCACCTGTAGGACACTTTTGAGCACAGATACCACAATCCTTACACTTGTCGTTCATTGTAGCAAGACCATCAATGACATGAATTGCATCGAACGGGCAGTTCTTCTCGCACATACCGCAGGCGATACATCCTACTGCACATGCATCCTTGACCTGCTTGCCCTTTAAGTGATTCTGACATGATACGATGTGTTTTTTCTTATAAGGTACAAGATCGATGATATGCTTTGGACATGCTTTTACACATGCTCCGCAGGCAACACACTTCTCCTTGTCAACTACTGCTACGCCGTTAACGATGTGGATAGCATCAAACTTACAGGCTTTTACACAAGTGCCGTATCCGCAGCAGCTGTACGGACACTCTTTTTCTGAACCGTTAGGAACTACTGAAAGGTCTCTGCAGTCTGCAATTCCTGTATAATGGAAAGCCTGCTTGGTCTTATCACAGTCTCCCTTACATCTTACGAAAGCAACCTTCTTGTCAGCTGTTTCTCCTGATGCATTGGTGCCCATAATCTCAGCAATCTTGGCTGCTACTGCTGCGCCTCCGACAGGACACTGGTTTACAGGAGCTTCTCCATTGGCGATGGCTTTGGCACAACCGTCACATCCCGGGAAACCGCAGGCACCACAGTTGTTACCCGGCAGAGCTGCTCTTACGTTTGCTTCTCTCTCATCTACTTCAACCTTGAACTTTTCGGAAGCAACACCGAGGAACAGTCCAAGGATCAAACCGGTCGCACCGACAAGGCCGGCAGCGACTACAATAAATGTAACTAACACGTCTACCTCCTTAAATCAGACCAGAGAATCCGAAGAATGCAATGGCCATGAGTCCGGCTGTAAGAAGAACAATCGGAGATCCCTGGAATGACTTAGGGATGCTGTCGTTGCCCTCGATGACATTCTCACGGATATATGCCATCAGGATAAGAGCAAGTGCAAATCCGATGGAGATACCAAGACCATAAACAAGACACTCTGCAAAATTGTATCCATAGGTTACGCTGTTCAGTGCAACACCGAGTACTGCACAGTTTGTTGTGATAAGAGGGAGGAATACACCAAGAGCCTCATACAGACTCTGCATATTCTTCTTCATGAACATCTCAACCAACTGAACCAATGCTGCAATAACAAGGATGAAAACGATGGTTGTGAGATACTCAAGACCATCCTTAAGACCCAGTGCCTTGCACAGAGGTGATGTTGCAGCCATAAATAACACATAGATAGCGTGTGAAACCAGGGATGCAAGTACGATTACGAAGATAACTGCAGCACCCATACCCTTTGAGGAATCGACCTTCTTGGAAACACCAAGGAAAGCACAGATTCCGAGGAACTGGGACAGTACAACGTTTGATACAAGTGAATATTTAATTGCTATAAGTAATAAATCTATCATGCTCAAGCCTCCTTCTTGATTTCAGAAGCAGGAGCTTCTTTTTGGTTGAATGCACCCATTACATCGCCGGATGTAACGAACTCAGGAACCTCCTGACCGCCGTTTGTTGCAGAAGGAAGCTTGAGCTTGTTCTGGATGGCAGAAAGGAATGCAAGAACGATGAATGCACCCGGAGCAAGGACGAAAATCCCGATTGTGTAATCAGAAGGGATGATCTGGAATCCGAAGATGGATCCGGCTCCTATAAGCTCACGTACTGCACCGAGTACAGTTAATGAAAAAGTAAATCCTATACCCATACCAAGTCCGTCACAGAAGGAAATGACAGGGGTATTGAAAAGTGCGTATGCCTCAGCACGACCAAGGATGATACAGTTAACAACGATAAGAGGGATGTAAATACCCAGTGACTCGTAGATGGCAGGTGTATATGCCTGCATAAGCAGCTGTACTATGGTAACGAGTGATGCGATAACAACGATCTCACCCGGAAGTCTCACTCTGTTAGGAATGATGTTTCTCAGTCCGGAAATGAGCATGTTTGAAAACATAAGAACGGCTGTGGTGGAAAGACCCATACCGATGGCGTTTGTAGCACTTGTTGTTGTAGCAAGTGTAGGACACATACCAAGCATAAGAATGAAGGTAGGATTCTCCTTAACGATGCCGTTATAAATTCTCTCGATATATTTGTTCATTTATCACGACCTCCTTCACTTTGCTATATAGTTCTGAACGAACTCAGTTGCAGCGTTGGTTGAATTAACTACCGCTGTAGAAGTAATGGTAGCTCCGGAGATGGCATCGATCTCGCTCTCACCGGCTCCGCCGCCCTTCTTGACGCTGAGACCTGTTCCCTTGCCTGCAAACTGCTCATAGAACTGTGGCTCGAGAGCACGCTGACCAAGGCCGGCTGTCTCAGGAAGAGTCTCAGGGAAGGAAATGCCTGTAACCTTGAGATCTGAGTCTACACCGATAACTACTACTACGCTTCCGCCGTATCCGGCAGCCTGTGCCTTAACGATGTAACCGATCTCGGCACCGGAAGCATCCTTGGCTGCAACAACAGAAAGAAGCTCTGCTCCACCGTTGTCGGCTGAAACAGTTCCCTCTGACTTTGCGGTTTCAAGGGCTTCTGCATAGATTTCGTCATCATACTCTTCTGCTGCCATAACCTGTTGATAGGAGGCGATGGTTGAAGCATTTTTGATATTATCAATCTGCTCTTTTGTGAGTCCGTAAACTGCTCCGAGAAGTAATCCGGAAATCAGTGTTATAGCTGTAAGGACGAGGGCATCTTTAACAAATGAATCTTTTTTCATTACTTGTCACCCTCCCTTCCGAAAGCTCTTGGTATGGTCTTCAGGTTGATAACAGGCACAAGGATGTTTGTAAGGATGATCGCATAGGATACGCCCTCTGCAGAACCACCGAACAGACGGAAAAGACCTGTCATGATACCAAGGATAACAGCATATACTACCTGTCCGTTTGGAGTGATAGGTGATGTTACATAGTCGGTTGCCATAAAGAAAGCACCGAAGATGAGACCGCCGCCCAGAATCTCGCTTGCAAGGTAGTAAAGATCAAATCCATGACCACCAAAAAGTAATGTAAATAATGCTACAGTTCCGATGTAAATGCATGGAATCTTAGGTGAGATAACCTTCTTTACGATGAGGTAAAGTGCACCGATCAGAAGGCACAGCTTTGAAACCTCGCCGATGGTTCCCGGGATACGTCCGAGGAAAAGATTCATGAGGTTTACATTGGCCATATCCCCGCCGTTCTTCATGTATGCAAGAGGAGTGGCTCCTGACATAGCATCAGCACCGATCGGAGTAAAGGATGTCATCTTGCCGGCAAATGAAATAAGGAGGAAACATCTTGCACCGAGTGCAGGGTTCATCCAGTTCTTGCCGAGACCACCGTAAAGCATCTTGATAACGATGATTGCAAAAACAGAACCAACGCAAGGAATCCATACAGGGATATCCGGCGGGCAGTTAAGGGCAAGGATAAGTCCTGTTACTGCTGCCGACCAGTCACCGATGGTGATCTGCATCTTCATGAACTTTTCGTATGCATATTCGGACAGTACAGCACATGCAACTGTGAGAAGTACAACAAGTGCCGCATTAACACCCCACTGGATAATACCGTAAAGTGCTGTAGGAATCATGGCGATAACTACGTCACGCATGATTTCGGCGGTTGTAACACTGTCACGAATGTGAGGATTTGAGGAAAGATTTAACATCTTTTTCATTTCTTCACCTCCTCAGTAGATTTTGTATTGTTATCTTCTGCTTTTTTGGATTCAGCCTCAGCCTTTGCCTTGGCGGCCTCAGCTCTGCGCTCTGCATTTACACGGCGCTTCATCTGCTTGAAAGCCTGAGTAAGTGGTCTCTTGGCAGGACAAACATATGAACAACATCCGCACTCGATACACTCCATACCATCAAGAGAAGTATATCTCTCGGAATCCTTGTTTAATGCTGCCTTCATAAGCATAGTCGGCATGAGATTCTCAGGACAGGCAGTTACGCAGCGTCCGCATCCGATACATGCTGTTGTAGGCTCCTGAGAAACAGGATCATGCAGTAATGCAAGAATGGATGATGAGTTCTTGGCTACAGGTACATCCAGTTTGAAAAGAGGTATACCCATCATAGGACCGCCGCAGATGATCTTCTCAGGATCGTCCTTGAAGCCACCGGCCTGATCAATGAGCTCCTGATAGTTCATCCCAAGTGGAACTTTGAAGTTGCCCGGCTTTGCAACAGCGTCACCGGTTACGGTAACGATCTTTCGTACCAGAGGCTTTGACTCGCATACTGCCTCGTAGATAGCTACCATTGTGTCAGCGTTGTCTACGATGCAGCCTGCATCAGCAGGAAGCATGGATGAGTTGATCTTTCTGCCTGTGACAGCGTAAATGAGCTGACGCTCGCCACCCTGAGGGTATTTTGTCTTGAGAGCGACAACTTCGATTCCGGACTCACCTTGTGCTTTTTCAGTGAGAAGTTTGATAGCATCAGGCTTGTTATCCTCTACTGCGATAACACCCTTTGCATTAGGGAAAATAGAAAGCACGACTTTAAGACCACCGATGATTTTCTCAGGGGTCTCAATCATGTCTCTGTAATCAGATGTAAGATATGGCTCACACTCCGCAGCATTAACAAGGAAATAATCAATCTTGTTAACGTCTTTCGGCATGAGCTTGACAGATGTCGGGAATCCGGCACCTCCTAAACCAACGATACCAGCTTCCTTAACGATATTGACGATCTCGTCACGGCTTAATTTTGTATAATCTCTTGCCTGACCAAATCCCTCAATTGAATCATAATTCTGGTCGTTGTCAACGACGATTGCGTCTACCATGGCTCCACCGGCTGTAAGTCGCTTCTCGATAGCCTTTACGGTACCGGAAACTGAACAGATTACCGGGCTGGAAATAAATCCGCCTGCCTCAGCAAGTTTCTGTCCTACGAGGACATGGTCTCCCTTGGCCACTAAAGGCTTTGCAGGAGCACCAATGTGCTGAGATAACGGATAAACCATGAGTCCCTGTGGCTTCAGCTCTACTATAGCCTGATCTTTTGCAAGATCCTTGCCGTCATAGGGATGGACGCCACCTTTAAAAGTGGTAACACCCATGTTCGTATACCTCCCAAAAATAATTTCATAGACTTTTAATATTATAACGAAACTTGAGAATCATAACAATAAAAAACCAAGTTGTGTACATTAAATAGTGCATATGTTACACAAAAGTATCGTTAAAATTTTGTCACTTTATACAAAAACACAACTTGGCAGTATGAAAATACACATTAATGGGATATTGTATACAATGTTGGCTTTTCATAAGAAAAACCACACCGGGGAGAATCCTCGATGCGGTCCTGAAATTATATATGAGTTGAATGATTCTGCACAGTACTTGTGCTATGTGTAAAATCAATGGAAAACACAGAATCCTCACCCGGTTATTGCTGATTATTCAACAGTTACTGATTTTGCAAGGTTTCTTGGCTTATCTACATCGAGGCCCTTGGCAACACTGACATAATATGCAAGGAGCTGTAATGGAATAACAGCAAGGCTTGTAGCAAAGTAAGGGTCGGTGGTCGGAACATATACTGTGAAATCGGCAGTATCTTCTATGCTGTAATTGCCGTTGCTGGTGAGTCCCATGATGTAGCCGCCTCTTGACTTGACCTCAACCATGTTGGAAACAGTCTTTTCAAAAAGCTCAGGCTGTGTAAGTATTCCAACTACAAGTATGCCTTTCTCTATAAGAGATATAGTTCCATGCTTAAGCTCTCCTGCTGCATAGGCTTCAGAGTGTATGTAGCTTATCTCCTTGAGCTTCAGTGATCCTTCCAGTCCGATGGCATAATCAACACCTCTTCCGATGAAGAATACATCCTGAGCATTGGCCTGCTTGGCTGCAAACCACTGGATGCGCTCCTTGTCCTTCAGGATATCTTCTATCTTCACAGGAAGTGTTTCAAGCTCTGCTATAAGCTGTGAGTAACGCTCCTCATCGATCTCGCCGCGAACCTTGGCAAATTCAATGGCAAGAGTGTAACCTGCTATAAGCTGAGTTGAGTATGCCTTTGTTGTGGCTACTGCTATCTCAGGACCGGCTAATGTATAGAATACATTGTCCGCTTCACGGGCTATGGAAGATCCGATGACATTAACTATACCAAGTGTTTTCAGGCCTCTCTCCTTTGCCTCACGAAGGGCCGCCAGAGAATCGGCGGTCTCACCTGACTGACTTATGATGATGACCAGTCCCTTAGGATCAAGGATAGGATTACGGTAACGGAACTCGGAAGCAAGCTCGACACGAACAGGTATACGTGCCAGTCCCTCGAGGACGTACTGGCTGACAACACCTACGTGATATGCTGAACCGCAGGCAACGATGTAAATCTGAGAGATATCCCTGATCTCATCTTCGCTGAGACCAACACCGCTTAAATCGATCTTTCCATCCTTAACTACTGAGTTGATGGTATCTCTGACTGCCTTTGGCTGCTCATGGATCTCCTTCATCATGAAATGCTCATAGCCGCCTTTTTCTGCTGCCTGGGCATCCATCTTGATCTCAACAAGTTCTTTTGTGACAGGCTCCTGGTCGAGAGTAAAGAACTCAGCATTACCCTCAGTGAGCTTGGCAATCTCCTGATTGTCGATATAGTAAACATTTCTGCAGTACTTAAGTATGGCAGGAACGTCAGATGCAATATATGTTGAACCGTCCTGAATGCCGATGATCATAGGAGCATCCTTACGGGCAACATAGATCTCTCCCGGATAATCTGTGAACATGAATTCAAGAGCATAGGACCCGCGGATACGCATCATGGCACGGGATATGGCATCGATAGGACCCTGACCGTACTTCTGATAATAGTAGTCTACAAGGTTAACTGCTACCTCTGTGTCGGTTTCTGAATAAAACTCATAACCTTTTTTAAGGAGTTTATCCTTTATTTCCTGGAAATTCTCGATGATACCGTTGTGAACGGCAACGACCTGATGATGGAAACTGATATGAGGATGAGCATTGGTCTCACTAGGCTCTCCATGTGTTGCCCATCTGGTGTGTCCGATACCGCAGAGACCCTTCAGAGCTTTTCCGTCATCTGTTTTATCTGAAAGATTTTTGAGACGGCCCTTGGCCTTTACTACTTCGATTTCTGACTTATCATTTCTTACAGCGATTCCTGCTGAGTCGTATCCTCTGTATTCAAGCTTGCTGAGTCCGTCCAGAAGGATTGGCGCCGCCTGCTGATTACCTACAAAACCTACAATTCCACACATAAAAAAATCTCCTCTCATCTGAAAAAGATATATGCATACAAAGAATAACCTGCGTTGTGTTTTTCTACTTTCTCTTATATCATCATATGGTTCTGAAAGTAGATAAATATCAGGATTTCCAATAATCTTTAATATGCAAATAAATAGTTTCAGTGAGGGAGAAAACTTCTGTTACGGTGTTGATTCCGCTTTTTCTTTTTTCTCTTTCGATTCACAATTCCGTGGCAGCATCCGCCGAGTCTTTCGATAACTGTCATCCTCGTCAACCAATTACGGTCCTGGCGCTAATGGCGACATTTCATATGTTCCTCCTGGTATGTCACCATTTGGTTCGTACTATAGCATAAAAAGAAAAATACGGCAACCCGAAGGGGTTGCCGCAGATGACTTGAACGAGTTGAGCTATCTTCATGCTATCTTTTTGCTGTCAGATAACTCAGTTTAAATGTCGAACTTTTTATGGTGATTAATTTTACTCTTATTTTGCTGTAGTTTCATCTGAAGAAGCATCAGATTTAGCTGCTTCCTTTTCTGTAATTGTATGAGCATCTACCTCGGCTTTTGTGGCAGATGTATTTGAAGCTCCGGCCATCCTTTTGGCTTTTTCTGCAGCCTTTTTGCTATGCAGCTTTATCAGAGTATGGATGATGAGCCAACCGATTCCGCATATCAATGCGAGGAACAGGAATATAGGCAGACTTGAGATGAACCATACAAGGAAATCTGTGACAGCATCCACGATATCTTCGATATTGTGCTCGAGATTGGAGGATACCCTGCCCCAGAAGGTGGTCTTAGGAGTCGGCGTGTAAATGCTTGTCTCCGAAACATCAACATTAACAGTTGAGTAGTCTACCTGATTGTCAAAGGTGCGGAGGTCGGACTCATAGTTATCGAGCTCGTATCTGATGTCTGAAAGTCTCTGCTCGATACTGATGATGGCATCTACAGACTCAGCCTTGGCCATAAGCTCGAGGAGTCTGTCGTACTCTTCTTTCAAGGCTTTCTTACGAGATTCTGTGTCGTGATATCTCAATGTGATATCCTGAGTATTTTCGTATTTCCTTGTAAGATTGGCGCCGCCCTCAGCAAAGTCAAGGAAAGTATCAACCTGAGGCTTAGGGATGCGCAATGTAAAGTAAGCGTAACGATTGGTGTTTGTATTGGCATTGCCGTTGATATCGCTGGACTCAATGTAGCCTCCAAGCTCAGTTGTCATGCGCTGAAGGTCACCTATGAAGGTGTCAAACTCTGTTGTTTCAAAGGACAGATTAACTGTGCGGATGAGTTTGCGGTCCTCAGGTATCTTTTCCGGTGTGATATTCTCCTGAGAATCGCCGCCATCAGAACTTTCTGCTGCAGTTTCATATTCCGCACCATCGTAATCGACAGCCTCATCACCTGCTGCAAAGTCTCCTCTTGTTGAGTTAACAGCCATTTTGGACATCGGGGCATCCAGTGCGGCTTCCTCACTGAAGGAATCTGCACCTCCCTTTGAAGAATAATTTGCCGAAGAACTGTGCCCACAGGCAGTTAAGGATGCTGCCACCAGTATAAAAGCAAGAAGTACACTTAAGATGACGTGAGCATTTTTGCTTTGCGTTTTTTTGAAAATTTTCTTCATGATTTCTCCCCTTTCCAGTTTTCGTTTTAAAGATATTTTGAGTCTTACATCATATTTTTGATATATAGTTTCAGAGGTATGTTCAAAACACCAAGTTCTATGTGCTGCTGAACTCTCAAACTTGGGGCCTTTTGCTGTTCAAAACGACTGCGTTATTTGCGTTCGGTCGGGTCATAAACATCACTCTATGAAATCTGATCGATTAATTCTCTCATCATAGCTTCATCAAAATGCTGCCCTTCTGAAACAGTTATTGCGAAGCTATAAGTTCCGTCGGACCAGGTCACATTGTAGATATCAGAAGCATTGCCCTTTATGGTGACGTTCATACTCTTAATATCGACATCGTATTCAGTTTCATAATTGTTGTAGTCTCCGCTTATGTCACCTTTTATTGTGGATTTACGTATACGGAGGACTTCATCCTCCTCCTTATCCACGTAGATAATCTCGAGCATTTTTTCGGTCATGGATCTGTATACGGAAGCATGGCAGCTGTCAAATGTCTCTGGCACCACAATATCAAATCCTGCATTTGCCATGGCATCTTCAAGTGTATCACTATCCGTCCACGGGTTACTGATTCGTGACAAGGCACGGTTATCTTTGGTGTCCTCCGTATCCTCCAAAACTCTCATTTTGGGTTGAGTGGTTCTTTTTTCAGCGGCTTCCTCGTTTATGCCATCACTTGCAGAAACTTCTTCCGGAACTTCCGTAAGGGCCCCTTCCACCGCCGCTTCATCCTTAAGTACACTTGGTGTCATGCTTTGCTGGTGAGCTCTGAAAACTGTCATATATACACCGACTCCGATGATCAGGATGATGGCGGCTGCAATGGCACCAAAAGGTTTTAAGGTTTTTGATCTTTTCATGTAAATGACATGATTGGAGACGCCGGGATGATCTACAGCTGATTTGTCAGGCACATTTATACCGTTAATATCATCTGTAAGATCCGGAGAACATATTACAGCTTCTCGTTCAGCTCTCTCCGGCATCGCCTCAAGAACGAATCTGTCGTCTATGTCCCCTATTGCATCTAAAAGCAGTTTTTCCTTTTTCATAGTGAGATACCCTCTTTTTCCAGCTCGGATGATAATGCTGAACGCATACGGCTCAAGGTCATCTTGACTTTACTTTCAGTAAATCCAAAATCCTCTGCTATCTCACTTATGGGAGACATATACCAGTATCTGCGTACAAACATCTTTCGAGATTCAGGCTTTTGTGCATCGAGGAAACGGTTGATGCAGTCTGTTAATGCTAGTTTTTCAGGCAGGTCATCAGGACGGTCAGAGCTTGTGTCCGGAAGGCATTCATAAAGCTCATCTATGACGGCTGTAGTTTCACCTCCGCCCCGTTTTTGCGCATTCTGTTTTTCGTAGAGATTGAGCGCGAGATTCCGGGTGATTTTTCCGACAAAAGTTTTGAGCATGGCAGGAATCTTGGGCGGGATGGCATTCCATGTATGGAGCCAGGTGTCATTTACGCACTCTTCACTATCCTCTCTGTTATACAAGATGTTCATGGCGATATAGGTGCAGTAACTACCGTATTTATCGGCAGACTCTTTTATCGCATTTTCCGATCTGGCAACATAGAGCTCTACTATTTCCTGATCTGTCATATCCGCTCCTCGTAGGTACTATTTTTTGTCCTTCATACTAATACACAGGAATTGAATCCTGTTCGTCACATATTTTTTATATAAGTCACAAAATCAATTAAGTCTATTTTATCCTCTAATTACTCATAAAAAAAGACGTGAAACTCAAAGTATTAATGAGTCTCACGTCAGTTTCAGTATTAAGCTGCATGTGAAATGAAAAACCGGCTGTAGCTTTTCCCAACGATAATAGTGAGCCCGGTGGTAAAAAGTATATCAGGAAGAGTATATCCTATGCTCAGGTCAAACTGCATAAGGTAACGATATATTGAAAAACCTGCAAGCCAGATGATGAGATTGACAAAATCGTAAGGCTTGTAGGAAGAGTCGGTCTTAAGGATATAGTAGGTGCCTATCATCACAGCTACCATCGGGGCAAAAACTGAGCCTATCAGGTACAGGAAACCGGTGATATCTTCCATAGGATAGAATACTGCCCCGGCAACGCCGACTACAGTGGCAGCTATTGCCATGGAGCTGCCGCTCAGCTTTCCAGTGAGAGATTCACCTGAGATTCCGGCGGAAAAAGCGTCAAGAAATGTTGTTGTAACGGTTGAAAAAATGATTATGAGAAGACCGGCTACACCGAGACCTGCCTTAAGCATTATCCCAGGGATGTCTGTTGTACCTGTGAGTATTTCTGCTATGGAAACACCGGCGCCGAACCAGATCAGTGCATTGTCAAAAACAGTTGTCTTTTTTTCCATGTTATTCCTCCAAGGATAAAATGGATACTGCCGCAATAAAAAAGCGCTATCCTCTCCGGGATAACGCTCATGATAAATCAAATTTCCATATTTACCTACGTTGGCATTATCCAAATCAGGTTATGGGTCGGAATTAATGATTCCCTCTCAGCCCGTCCACGAGCTCCCCGTTAATTTGTACTGTAAGATTATACTTTTTAATTATTATAGGTGTCAAGTATCCATTGATAATGTAAAAAATCCACCCGGTTTCTGAAACCGGATGGATAAAAAGACTGAATGAAATATATCTCTGTTAAAGATAACTTATACAGCTGTGTAATAACGATTGAGGTAAGCAGCAGCACCTGTAAGCTTGCCGGCAGCGGCATCGTGATTGGCAGATGTTACTCCTGCTGAAGCCTGTCCATCTGAAGAAGAGCTGCCTGTTTCAGCTGATTCAGCAGTTTCTGTTGCTGTTTTGGTTTCTGCGTCAGCAGACTTTGAGTCAGCAGCTTCTGCATCACTCTTTTCTGTATCAGCACTGCCTGCTCCACTGTAAGAAGTAGGGTCAAAACCTGCACTCTCAAGAGCCTGCTTGGCAGCTTCGATTATAGCGTTGGAGGTGATGGTTGCGCCGGAGATAGCATCTACCTCGAGGCTGTTGGCATTAACGATAGCGCCCGGAAGCTGTTCAAGAGCCATAGTTCCGATATTAGGTGTTTCATTCTCACCTGTTGCGACAACATTGTAAATCTTGTCAGCTGTTGCTGTGATCTCAACCTGAACAGGACCACCAAGACCCTGAGCCTCACCTGTAGCGGTTGTTGCATCGGCAGGGATGTCAGAAGTATCTATAGTTGTTGTCTCAGCAGCACCTGCAGCTTTATAGCCAAATGCAGCAGGATCAAAGCCGGCACTCTCAAGAGCCTGAGCTGAAGCTGACTTGATGGCATTGGAAGTTATGGTAGCTCCGGTAACACCATCAACATCGAGGCTGTTTGCTTCAAATATACTTGCAGGAAGCTGATCCACAGCCAAAGTACCGATGTTCTCAGTCTCGTTGGCTTCGATGACATTGATAGAGTAAATCTTGTCTGCATTGGCAATAAGTTCTACTGTAACTGGACCAACCATACCCTGAGCTGAAGCTGTGACAGTTACGGCATCTCCAGGAATCTGACTCTTAGCAACACTGCTTGATGTACCAAGATTTCTTGCCTGAAAACCTGTGACAGCAGCGGCAACAACACCAACAGCAATCACACATAATGGCAGCATATTGTTCTTTTTCATGTAAAGTCCCCCATGACCTATGTATAAGATTGATTATAATCTTGATTGTCTTTTTAATATAACATAATTTTATAACATTTCCATAGGGGTTGTATATAATTTAACAAAATTATTATTAAAGAAAAAACCTTACCGTTTGCGCGGTAAGGTCAAGGAGATGCAGTCTGTTTTATATTCCGTTTACTTGCGGCAGTTAATATCTTCTATCCTGCCAGAAGCATCATCACTC
>DGVW01000024.1 GCA_002396005.1 Oribacterium sp. UBA4274 | reverse complement strand
AGGTGAGAGCAAGGCCGCAAAGCCTACAGGAAACATTTTCCAGAGAATGTTCGGATTTGTAGCAGGCTGCATGACACCGATGCTTCCGGCCATGCTAGGAACAGGTATGGTCAAGGTGCTTCTCACACTTCTCACAACCATGGGAGTAATGTCGGCATCCAATCCAACCTACATTATCTTTTTCTCAATGGCGGACAGCTTCTTCTATTTCCTGCCTGTATTTATCTCGGTACAGATTGCAAAGAAGACCAGACACAATGTACCTCTGTTCATGGTAATCGGTGCAATGATGTGCTATCCTGACCTCATCACACTTCTTGGCGGCGGTACGGAAGGCATCACCATGGGAACATTCCTGGGCATGAACTGCACATACCTTTTCGGTTTCATTCCGGTTATATCTACAACTTATACATCATCCCTTCTTCCTATCATGCTCATGACACCTGTTATGTGCTGGACAGAGGATTTTGCAGACAGAGTATCACCGAACCTTGTAAAGGCATTTTTGAAGCCGATGATTTTCTACCTCATCTGTACACCTATCGCACTCTGCGTTCTCGGACCTTTAGGCGGAGTTATCGGTAATGTTTTAAGCGTAGGTGTAAGTGCACTTTACAATGCTGCTCCATGGCTTACAGTTGGTGTTCTTTCAGCGGCTATGCCATTCATCGTAATGACAGGTATGCATTATGCTCTTATTCCGCTCTGCACAAACAACCTTGCAGTTCTCGGCTATGATGTTATCCTGATGGTTACTATGTTCTGTTCAAACATCGCACAGGGTGGTGCATCCTTCGGTGTTGCTATGAAGACAAAAAATGAAGAGACAAAGTCAGAGGGTATCGCCTGCGGTATCTCAGCTGTAGTTGCAGGTATCACAGAGCCTGCCATGTACGGTATCAACCTTCGTTTCATGAAGCCAATGATCGCGGCAGTTATCGGTGCGGGAATTTCAGGTCTCGTACTTGGTATAACAGGTGTTAAGGGCTACACTATGGGTGGCTCACCATCACTTCTTACAATTGTTACCTTTATCGGTGGAGACAAGCCGATGAATGGTATAATATTTGGTGCAATCGGTGCTGTTATTTCAGTAGTAGTTCCATTTGTTCTTTCATATATCATGTACAAGGATCCGGTGGAAGATGTGAGTGAGGTTGTAACTACTTCAAAGGAAAACGCTGCAGCAGAGGCTGATGCCAAGGCGGCAGAGGCACTTGTTGCAAAGGTTGAACTTGCAGCTCCTATGTCAGGTAAGGTTATCGCTCTTTCAGAAGTTCCTGATGAGGTATTCAGCTCAGGATGCCTCGGTGAGGGTGTGGCTATCATTCCAGAGGATGGTAATGTCTATGCTCCATGTGATGCCAAAGTTACAACAACCATGGATTCAAAACATGCAGTAGGTCTCACAACCAAGAGCGGAGTTGAACTGCTCATCCATGTAGGACTTGATACAGTCAGCCTGGAAGGAAAGCCATTTGAGTATAAGGTCAAGGAAGGCGATGAAGTAAAGAAGGGCCAGCTTCTGCTCACTGCAGATCTTAAGGCAATTGAAGCAGCAGGGCTCAAGACTCATACACCGGTCATCGTTACAAATGCAGATGATTATGTTTCAATCAAGGGCGTTGAAGCTGATAATGTGAAGAATGGTGATAAGTTGATCACTATAGTTTGATATTAGAGGAGAAAAATATGACTAGACTTCGTAAAGATTTTCTTTGGGGCGGCGCTACAGCTGCAAACCAGTTTGAGGGTGCATGGAATGTAGACGGAAAGGGAGATTCAGTTTCAGATCACTGCACTGGAGGATCTTTTACAAATCCTAAGAGAGTTACAGTAGATATAGAGCCGGATACATTCTATCCAAGTCAGGACGCCATCGATTTCTATCATCATTATAAAGAGGATATCAAGCTTTTTGCAGAGATGGGATTCAAGTGTTTCCGTTTCTCCATTGCATGGACACGTATCTTTCCGACAGGCATGGAGAAGGAGCCTAATGAGAAGGGACTTCAGTTTTACGATAATGTTATCGACGAGTGCCTGAAGTATGGCATTGAGCCGCTCATCACAATCTCTCACTATGAGATGCCGTATGCACTTGTCGAGAAGTATAACGGCTGGTATGGACGTGAGCTCATCGATTATTTTATGAACTACGTTAAGGCCATCTTTGACAGATATAAGGGTAAGGTTAAGTACTGGCTTACATTCAATGAGATAAATGCAGGTACTATGCCGATGGGAGCAACATTATCACTCGGTACTATCAAGGGCTATAACGGACCTATGATTCAGGTTCCGGATGAGAAGGCAATACGTTTCCAGGCATTGCATCACCAGTTTATCGCAAGCGCGCTGACTGTAAAGTATGCTCATGACAATTTCCCTGAGTACAAGATCGGAAATATGATCTGCTTCCTTTCAAGCTATCCGTTTACCTGTAATCCTGACGATGTTGTTGCAAACCAGAAGGAGATGCAGATCAAGAACTGGTTCTGTTCAGACGTACAGTGCCGTGGCTACTATCCTTCATACATGAACCGTTACTTTGAGGAGAACGGCATCGTGATCAGGAAGGAAGAGGGCGATGATGA
>DGVW01000018.1 GCA_002396005.1 Oribacterium sp. UBA4274 | reverse complement strand
CGATTCAAATGAATAAGCGCAATGTTAACCAGAATATTGCCGGTAAACATAGAGATGCTCATAAGCATGAAGTATCGCCTTCAGGAAAAGCTATGTTGCTTTTTATGCTTGGTATGATAGGATCGGTTGCATTTATACTCATATGTACTTATATGGGGGTTAAAGTAAAAAAAATAAATTCACGAGTCAACGAAACTCTGATCACAACTGAAGCTTATGAAAGTAAGGAGACGGAACCGGCTTCTGAAAGAGAAACAGATAGTCAAAGCGAAGAGACTTTGATAGCTGAATCTATGGCACCGGGAAGAAATATAGAAGATCTTGATGTTATAGGTGGAAACGGTGAACTGGTAGGTTTTTCATTTCCGAGTCAATATCACAAGGAGTGGATTCTTATAGAAAAAGAATTTCGAAAGGCACTTGAGGCAGCAGGATATGATACAGATTTCAGGTATGCTGAGAAGAATAGTTTGAGTGAAACTACAGTGGCAGCAGATAAAAGCAGCACTGTAGCAGATACAAATTCCGGACATGCAGATGAAAATCCGTCAGGTACAGGTGCTGCAAATCCTGCAGGTATATCTTCGGAAAACAAGAGTCAAAAAAGTATTTCGATTGATGAAATAGTGAAACAACAAATCGCTGACATCAGGGAACTTCAGGAAGCCGGAGCAAAGGTTATATTTGTTGGGCCGGCAGATGCAGCCTCAGAGGAACTTGGTAAGGTACTTAATGATGTCAGGAATTCCGGAATCTATGTTGTGGCACTTGATCATGTACCTATGCATACAAATGGGGTGAATTATCTTTTTGGATGTGATGATTATCATGTAGGTGAGGCCATAGGATGGCATATAGTCGATGAGCTTGATCTCATCAATGCAAGTGCTTCAGAGCCTAAGTGTATAGAGATTTTTACCGGTGATTTTACTGATGAGACATTGTATTACCTCTATCCCGGACTTATGGATATACTTTTTCCTTATATTGATTCGGGAGCGCTGGTTGTAGGATCGGGACAGTTTGAGCTTGAACAGGTCAGTGTTATGGACAACAGCAGGCAGGAGGCTGAGAGCAGGATGCAGTCACTGCTTAGTGCGGTTTATGATAAAAGAGAGCTTGATGCGGTTATTTGTACAAATGACGTTCTGGCAGGCGGCGTTTCTGATGCGATTGCAGGTGCGTTGCGTGACGGTACTTATAAGGGATCCATGCCGATTATCACGGGAGATGGGTGTGATGATTCAGCTCTCGACAGGATACTGCAGGGCAGACAGAGCATGTCAGTTTTCCATGACCCGCTTCAGTATGCCTACAGAGGAACGGAGCTTGTGGATCAGATACTTCATGGAGAGGAACCGGGTATTACAGATAGTGAGATGTATCAGAATGGCAATATCGTGGTTCCGGTTGTAGAGCTTACACCTGTTATAGTGACAAAAGAAAATTATCAGGATGTGATCGTAAACAGAGGATATATGCAGACAGCTGTGCTGGTGGACTGATCCTGCTGTATCAATCCTGCTGAATGAGCGTTGACATCTTGTGATAAATCCGGAACAGGCCAACTCGGCTTTTTGTTCCGGTTTTTTCATAAATGGCTGCAACGTGACGCTGTAATACCCTTCTTGATATGTATAGTGTATCCGCAATTTCCTGTCCTGAATCCTCAGTAAAAATGAGTTTCTCAAATACCGCTTTTTCACGGTCCGTCAGTCTGTATTCTAAAGAAATCCTGTCTAAAATCCGGTATTCATCACCTTTTACATTCGAAGAAATATCGGTTGAGAATGCTGAGACTTTGGTGCTTGCGACTGAGCCGGTACCTGTTGTAGCTGAGCTGTCAGTTTCTGAGTCAGTATCGAGGACTATACTACAAACGTTTGAAATGGAAATGCTGTCATCGGGCATAGAAGTATCAACGGTTGTATCAATAGATTTCCTTGTGAAAACGATGTACCGTGCGAAAGCCCCGAGTATAACGGATACGGAAACGATTCCTATAGCTATGATATGCCACATCTTCATACTGTTCCAAGGCAAAAAAGAAAATGAAACTCCAACGAAACCTTCTATAATCCTGCTTGAGCTTGAATATATGATGCTGTATTTTCCTGTATATGGCGCAAGAGTCAGGGACATGATATACATATAACCCATGTATGCACCAACAATCACATAAAAGAACACCATAATTAAAGAGATGGAAACCTCATCAGACAACAGCACCGGACATAAAATGAGCCACAGTACTATACTGAAAAAGGTAACATTTAAAAACCTGCCGTTTTTATAGTCGCCTGCGAAGCCTGTGATGAGATAACCAAGAATCATAAACAGTCTGGGCCACGTATAGGTACTTACGGACTGCAGATCATGAGCTACCATCTCTTGTATGAACCAACTGTCGCAGTAGGATAAAAGCACAGTGGCAGCCATAGAGATGATTATAGAGGTATACAATAAAGCTTTTTTGTCTGTCCAACGGCTACTGTCATCAGTTGTTTCAGATGGAAGGTAATCAAGGAGTATCCACTGCCAGGAATTCTTTACTATAGGAATCAGGGTAATGCCTCCGGCTATGATGAATACAAGAAGCAGCAGGTTATTGTCCGCCATAATCTGAACAAAATACTGTAAGAGATAGGCGGCAGCGGCTCCCAAAGCGACGACTCTGCCTATTACTCCTGTTTCAAATAGAGCAGACGCAAGAAAATAATTAACTGAGCCGCCAACTATCCCCAAAAACAGATGAACAATCGGAGCCATTACCAAAAAGGAAAATGCACAAGGATACAGGATGATGATAAAGCTACATAGAAACATTAGCACGAACGACACTTTGAGATAGAGGGACTTATGCTCATCTTTGGTAAGCTTTGTCCATAAAAAGGCATTCAAAAGGAACCCGGCTACGAATACGAGCTGGTTGGCATAATACATGATGAGGTGAATGTCTGTGCCGATATAACCCACAGAATTTTTATTGGTCAGTGTGGCCATTGATGCATATATGTAAAGATAAATGGCAAAAATCATGGCGAAAGCATATTCTTTTCTGATGGCTTGAACCTTTTTACTTTCCATAATTTCTCCTGAGAAAATGATTGTTGAAGCATGTTTAGATAAAGTGTCATCACGTGACTTATATACATAAAATTCTGTAAAACATGTTTTCATCTACGGCGATTACGCTGTTATATTATGGATGCTGTCAAGTTTTATATCGGTAAAAACACTCGATTTATTACTATAATGTAGGATAATGTTTAGACACAGTGAAGGAACGATCTCTTGCGAAATCGTCCCTTCAGAGTTGAACGTTTATAGAACTTTTAGAGGTTTACGCTGTAGGCTGCTGTATCATCTGCTGCATCGCAAGTGACGGATCAAGAGAAGTGCCGTAGATGATGAATGTCAATCCCTCGGCTGATTTTGTAAATGGTATGTTAAGTACACCATTCATGGAGCATGGAACTGTCATCGTTGTGCCATCGCTGAAAACTACTGTATAGGTCTGTCCGCTGACTACATCTGAAACAACCGGAACTGATACAGTATCGGTTG
>DGVW01000071.1 GCA_002396005.1 Oribacterium sp. UBA4274 | reverse complement strand
TAGTTGATGTCATCCTGATGTGCCTTAAGTTCATCAATCTGCTCTTTGGTAATGTTAAGACCCAGCTCATGCTCAGTCTCAGCGAGAGCTATCCAAAGCGTTCTCCATGTACGGAACTTGTTGTCCTGCGAGAAAATGTACTGCATCTCCTCTGAAGCGTAACGACCTGTCAGTGGGCTGGTATAGCGATTGTGTTCTGCCATCTTGATCTCCTTTAAAATAAATCAAAAATAGTGATGAAAAAAATATGTATTGCTTTATGCTAAAACATCCTGCATGGAGTAAAGACCTGCTGCCTTACCATCTAGGAACTTGGCTGCATTGAGGGCACCGTTTGCGAAAATGTTTCTGGAGTAAGCTGTATGATTGAAGGTGATGACCTCATCTTCGCCGGCAAAGATGATATCATGAACGCCGGCAATAGTACCACCGCGAACTGCACTGATACCAATCTCATCGTGAGGGCGTGCCATACGTCTGTCTGAGCGGTCATAAACATAAGACATCTTGTTGTCAAGAGCCTCGTTTACTGCGTCAGCAAGAGCAACGGCTGTCCCTGAAGGAGCGTCCTGTTTTCTTCTGTGATGCTGCTCAACGATATCAATATCAAAGCCTTTTTCGTAGAGCTTTTTGGCTGCTTCCTTAACAAGTGAAAGAAGGAGGTTTACACCGATAGACATGTTTGCACTTCTTAATATCGGTGCTTTTTCGGAAATCTTTTTCACACGGGCAAGCTGCTCCTCTGAAAGACCTGTAGTACACTGGACGCAAGACTTACCTGTCTTCTCAACATAGTCAAGAAGTGTGTCTATAGCCGGAGCTACTGAGAAATCTATGATAACATCAAAATCCTCTGTGACTTTATCAAAACTGTCATATATAGGAAAACCGAAAGCAGGATCATCTAGATGTTCCTCACGGTCAACACCTGCAACTACTTCAATATCTTCCATTGATTTGGCACAGTTTGCAACATTTCTGCACATAACGCCCATGGCGCCGAAAACAAGTACTTTTGTCATTTTTCTCTCCATTCAGTTTTATCTACTTACCTATACAGCAGTGAAAGAATCAAAGAATACCGAATTTTTCCATTTCTGTCTTGAGAAGATCCTTGGTCTTGTCAGTTGCTTCTGTAAGAGGAAGCCTCATAGAACCGACATCCTTGCCCATAATATTCATGGCTGCTTTGACAGGAATAGGATTAACTTCTGCAAAAAGTGCCTTTATAAGTGGGAATGCTCTGAGCTGTGCATCAAGTGCTCCCTTGATATCGCCATCAAACCATTTCTGGCAGATGTCATGTGTTTCTTTAGGAGCAACATTGGAAAGAACAGAAATAACCCCTGAACCGCCAAGCGATAAGAGTGGAACCACCTCATCGTCATCTCCTGAGTAGAGAGCAAAATCACTGTCTACAAGAGTCATAAGCTTGGTACTCATCTCGATATTTCCTGTAGCATCCTTAACACCTACTATATTTTTGACGTTTTTATACAGGTATGCCATTGTCTCAGGCTGGATGGTAACACCTGTTCTTGATGGAATATTGTAAAGAATACACGGAATATCAATGGCCTCAGCTATTGCTGTGAAATGTTTGATGAGACCTTCCTGTGTTGCCTTGTTGTAATATGGAGTTACGAGAAGAACACCATCTGCGCCTGCTGCCTCTGCTTCTTTTGAAAGCTGAATAGCTGTTGATGTACAATTGCTGCCTGTGCCTGCAATAACAGGAATGCGGTGATTTACCTTATCGATGATGAAACGAACTACATCCATGTGTTCTTTTTCAGACATGGTAGATGCTTCACCTGTAGTGCCGCAAGCGATGATTGCATCTGTACCTCCGATAATCTGATCCTCAATGATCTCGGCTAATTTATCATAATTTACAGAACCATCAGCATAAAATGGAGTAATAAGAGCTACTCCTGCCCCTTTAAATATGGCCATAATAACCTCCGCTATTTATGGTGTGTTCAGAAAATACCACCAAACTTTCCCTATTATACAATAGGAATTAAAAACAGGCGACAGAAAATCTGCCGCCTGTTATACATTTTATTTATTTTGGCATAACCCGGAGTACTTATAGTAAAACGGTTTATGCATTATGAATATGATATAGGGGTTTATCCCGACTTCATGACACATCCGGGAGATGCATCAACCCTGCTTACGGGCAAATCCGGCTCTCTTACGAAGAGTTGGATCAAGAATCTTCTTACGTATACGAAGATTCTCTGGTGTTACTTCAAGGAGCTCATCTGTATCGATAAAGTCGATGCACTGCTCAAGTGACATGATTTTCTTTGGTGTAAGCTTGAGAGCTTCGTCAGAAGATGATGTACGAGTGTTTGTAAGGTGTTTTGTCTTACATACGTTGAGCTCGACATCCTCAGACTTTGGTGACTGTCCGATGACCATGCCTGAGTAAACCTTCTCACCAGGTCCGATGAAAAGAGTTCCTCTTGCCTGAGCCTGGAAAAGACCATAAGTAACAGCCTCACCATTCTCAAAAGCAATAAGAGAACCCTGATGACGATATGAAAGCTCGCCTCTGAACTCACCATAACCATCAAACTCTGTATTTAAGATACCGTTACCCTTGGTATCAGTCATGAACTCACCTCTGTAACCAATGAGACCACGTGATGGGATATCAAACTCAAGTCGAGTATAGCCTGATGCAAGAGGGCTCATTCCATTGAGAACACCCTTACGCTGAGTAAGCTTCTGGATAACTGTACCTGCACAATCTTCAGGAACATCGATATAAGCAATCTCCATAGGCTCCATCTTCTTGCCCTGTTCGTTGGTCTTGTAGATAACCTCAGCCTTTGATACTGCAAACTCAAAGCCTTCACGGCGCATAGTCTCAATGAGAACTGAAAGGTGAAGCTCACCACGGCCTGAAACCTTAAATGTATCAGCGGAATCTGTCTCCTCAACACGGAGAGATACATCTGTCTGAAGCTCACGCATGAGACGGTCGCGGATATGTCTTGATGTAACGTACTTACCCTCCTGTCCTGCAAGCGGAGAATCATTGACGATGAAATCCATAGAGATAGTTGGCTCTGTAATCTTCTGGAATGGGATAGCTTCTGCATCGCCAGTGATAACTGTATCACCTACATGGAGATCCTCGATACCTGATATAGCAACTATCTCACCGCACTGGGCTTCCTGAACATCTACTCTTCTGAGACCGTCAAATGTATAAAGCTTTGTGATTCTTACTTTAGTACGCTTATCAGGATCATGGTGGTTAACAACATAAGCATCCTGGTTAAGCTTTAATGAACCATTCTCAATCTTACCGATACCGATACGTCCAACGAACTCATTGTAATCGATTGTGGAGATAAGCATCTGAGTATCAGCATCAACATCTCCCTCAGGAGCCGGGATGTAATCAATGATAGCCTGGAACAGCGGCTCCATATCCTTGGACTCGTCAGTAAGCTTTGCCTTGGCGAAGCCTTCCTTTGAAGAAGCATAAAGGAATGGGCAGTCAAGCTGCTCGTCTGAAGCATTGAGATCCATCATAAGCTCAAGTACTTCATCCTCTACATCCTCAGGACGTGCCTGTGGTTTATCTATCTTATTGATTACAACAAGTACAGGAAGTCTCAGATCCAAAGCTTTCTGAAGTACAAAACGTGTCTGAGGCATAGGTCCCTCAAATGCGTCAACGAGAAGGATAGCACCGTCTACCATCTTTAAGATACGCTCAACTTCTCCACCGAAGTCAGCATGGCCCGGAGTATCGATGATGTTGATCTTTGTATCCTTATAAGTAACGGCAGTGTTCTTGGAAAGGATAGTGATGCCTCTCTCTCGCTCAAGAGGGTTTGAATCCATGACACGAATACCTACATCCTGATTGTCACGGAATACACCGGATTGCTTTAAAAGTTCATCGACAAGTGTTGTTTTACCATGGTCTACATGGGCGATGATAGCGATGTTACGAATATTTTCTCTCTTTTGCTTCATTCTTGTACCTCGTATATAACATTAAAGAAGTTTAATCTTCTCATTAACAAAAAAATCTTACGCATTATACCACCGGTGTTTATCGATTGCAAGAGTAATACTTCCTCCTGACAACTCCTGTATTTGATTTTGAAATGCGGAAAGCTTATCATCCGGAACATACCATGTCATTTTTACGTTGTTTCCGTACTCTGCTTCTGCTTCCGTGATACCTTCTGTTTCAGTGTAATATTTTATTTTTCCGACCAATGTGTATGGTATTTCTGCCACGGCTTTATAGCCTGTGACTGCACTAAGGACAACTGCCGCTTCTATGGCTGCTTTACTTGCGTTGGTATAGCTGCGGACTAACCCTCCGGTTCCCAAAAGAGTACCTCCGAAGTATCTGGTGACTACAATAAGTGCATCGTGAATTTCTGCCCCTTTTAGTACATTTAATATAGGCATGCCGGCAGTTTGTGATGGTTCGCCATCATCTGATTGTTTTACCGTCTCGTAGTTTTCGCCGAGTACATAAGCGTAGCAATGATGACGGGCATCGTAATATTTTTTACGTATTGCAGCAATATGTTCCTGTGCTTCTTCTTCACTTTTGATTGGAAATATTTCTCCTATAAATTTTGATTTTTTTTCTTCATAGGTGCCTGTAGCGTAATCTTTGATGTATTTCATATTCAATCCTTTAAAATACCCATCTCGAATGAGATGGGTACAAAGTGTATAGATGTTTAATCTAAAAGCGATTTAACAATGACATATATAACTATGTAAAGATAGTTTAATCATAGTGCGGCAATCAGTCAATGACTACAACCGGCGCTTCTATAACTCCATGGGATGGCCCGGCGCTTGGGCCGTATTCCTGAGTCTGTACAGGCGCTTCTGCAGTAGTTTCTACAGTGGCCTGAGTTTCAGAGGTGGATGATGAAGAGGAAGACGAAGATCTGCTGCGGCTGAAATAGCCATCGTCTGTTCCGTAATCCTCATCATCAGGAACCTTAATGCCACCTGACTTATAGTGTTTGTCACAATTATCGGTAGGAACTGTGCCTTCGGCAAAATATTCTGTTATAACTGCACTTCCGCGGTAATCATTGTAACATCCGTTTATAGGAAGTTTACCTGACTTGCGGCAAACTTTGGCCTGTACTATGCCATCAGGCTGCTCGAAACCAATATCCGGTAATCCTTCATGAACACGCTCCATGATTTTACGCCATATGTCCTTATGGAAGCCTGATCCTCCGTTGTACTCTCCGCTTGCCTTGTCTATGAGCGGCTGGTTTTCATCACATCCACCCCATACCCCTGCAATGTAATATGGAGAGAAACCTACAAACCAGATGTCAACATCCTTAGTAGTGGTTCCGGACTTTCCGGCCAGACTCATGCCATCAAAATGAGCTCTTGTTGAAGTGGAGTTAACATTTATGGAGCCTGAGAAAGCACGGTTAGGAAGCATGGACTGACTCATGGCGTCTGTCAGAAGGAATGCAGTGCTAGCCTTCATGGCCTGCCTTGCTTCATCCTGTGTTGTATCGATGAGGACATTACCATCCTGATCGATGATCTGGGTAAAGAACTTGGCTTTGTTGAATTTTCCTCCATTGGCAATAGTAGCATAAGCCTGAGTGAGTTCAAGGTTTGTGACACCGTTTGTAAGACCGCCGAGGGCAAGTGCCGGATTCTCGTCTTCATCAACCAGGGAAGTTATACCCATATTTTCTGCATATAATCGTCCTCTGTGTGGATCAAGCTGTTCCATAAGACATCTTACCGCAACGATATTCAGTGAGTAAATGATACCGTCACGGATGGTCTGGTATCCAAGGTAACCGGAACTGTACCAGTTTCTGAATGTCTTTTCTCCGAGAGTATACTCACCGTCATAAAAAGGCGTTGCAAGTGTGGCACCATAGAGGTCGATGGCCGGAGCAAAGCTGGAAACTACCTTGAAAGTTGAACCAGGCTGTCTCAGAGTATTGGTGGCACGGTTCAGAGAAAGTGAATAACGCTTCTCTCCACGGCCGCCGCTGATGGCCTTGACTTGACCTGTATGCTGATCCATAAGTACGAAAGATACCTGTGGCTCTAATGTGGCGAAATAATTTTCACCCAGTTCAACATCCGTGTCAGAAAGCAATTCAGCCTTGTACTCTTCAATGTAGGTTTTGGCGGACTCCTCAGACTTAAAGAGACCGTTAAAGGAAATACCTCTGACCTCTCTGATATAACGAAGCAGGTCTTTCTCGGAGTAATTGACTATTGTGCCATCTTCATGACGGACAGTGTAACGCCATGTGATAGAATACTTGACGGTATCATAGTTTTCCGGATTATTGACCTCTTCATCAACGATAGCCTGCAAAGCAGGGTCTTGTGTTGAATATATGGTCAGACCTCCTGAGTACAACAGGTGTGTCGCGTCTTCCTTACTGTAACCGAGACGCTCCTGCAGTTCATCAACCACTTGTTCTGTAAGTTCATCCACAAAGTATGAGTAGGGTTCATTACCCTCTGCCGCCTTTTGAGTATCAACATCCTTTATGCGGGAATACACATCGTCAGCTAAAGCCTCTTTATACCGTGTTTCATCTATATAACCCTGTTCCAGCATATTGGACAAGATCTGAGCTCGACGTTCGCTGTTATGTTCAGGATGAGTTATAGGATTGAGAGCTGAAGGATTTTTGGTTATTGCTGCAATTACAGCACATTCCGATAATGTTAATGTATTAACTTCTTTGTTGAAATATCTTCTTGCAGCAACCTTGACACCAAGCGTGTTGGAACCAAGATTTATGGTGTTCAGGTACTCGGTGATGATACTTTTTTTGATGGATTCCTTGGACATATCGGGCTGGTTCTCCAGTTCAAGTGCCAGATACTGCTCCTGGAACTTACGAACATACTTCTCAAATTGTCCCTCGTTAAGACCTCCTCCGAATACATTGTTTTTGATGAGCTGCTGAGTGATGGTGGAACCACCGCCGGCTGAAGAATCATCTGAAACAACTCCGCGCACGGCACGCATTATAGACTTTATATCGATACCGTTGTGAGTCCAGAAACGTTCATCCTCTATGGCAACAAAGGCGTTGATAAGGTCCTCGGGCAGCTGTTCGAAAGTGACTCTCTCACGGTTTGAACCCTCCTGTACAAGGGTTGCCGTAACATGTCCTTCTGTATCAAGTACTTTGGAAGCATAGGCTGTAGGGCCTACATGTATTGAATCCAGATCCGGAGCAGAATCAAGGATGCCGCGGAACATACCAAAGCCAAAAGATGAAGCTATGATACCGCTGAATACTGCACCGAGGAGGAGCGACATTTGAAAAAAATGTGTAATACGGTGACCGATCTTTCCTTTTGTATCGTCTAAAGCATCAATAGTTTTTTCGATATTGTATTTAGTGTAATTTGTCATGTAATTCCTGCCTAAAGTGATATATCACTTTAAATAAGGGCGTATATATAGTTACCCATAATAAAACATTTTAATTATACAAGGCAGTTTTTACCTATGCAACGTAATGAGACTTACAAATTCATGTCGGTTTACTGTATGAAAAAAAGTTCAGTCGGAGTGAATCCGGCTGAACTTATGCTTAATTACTGGTATAAAATTAACCTACTATAGACTTGATGTATGCACCGATCTTTTCATCCTTGCAGTTTGCAAAGAAAAGCTCCTTGAAGTGCTCTCCTTGGAAAGCACCCTTTACAAGCTCAGGATCCAGCTCCTTAAGAACTTCTACGAGATCCTGTCTTAATGTATGTCTGCGAACCTCATCGAGAATCTTCTTGTTTCTCTGCTCAGGCTCACGTCTCTCTGGTGGGTATCCACCTCCGAATGGCTGTGAGAAGAGTTTCTCAAAGATGTAAATGAGATTTAAGTCTCCGCCCCATCCGAACTTGAGTGCAAATGGAAGTGCTACTGCATTTCCATCATTGATCTGTGCAAATGTAAATGCATCAAGTGGATCCTCTACATGTCCGCAGATAACGCCAGGGAATGAGTTGAGGGCAAGCATGGCACCTTCACCGGTTCCACATCCTGTAACAACAAAATCTGCAGCACCGCTGTTGAGAAGTACTGCTGCAAGAATACCGTTCTGAACATATGTAAGCTGTGCAGCATCATCTGCAGAATACATGCCGTAATTATCAACAGTATAGCCCTTTTGGTCTGCAACTGTCTTGAGTGAATTGTAGATAACAGCGTTCTTGGCTGCCTGAGAGTTTTCGTTTATTAATGCAATTCTCATGATCACTAATCTCCTTTTGGTTAATGGTTAACCGATTTACTAAAGGCTATTTTAGTTTATTTCACTCAATAATACAAGTGCTGACAGAATATTATTTTAAATCAGATTTTATGTATCACTGCTCAAACTTGCCGTCGTACTTGTCTATCTTTCCCTCGTCAGCATCACGGAAAATCTGACCCATGGTATGCCATCCCAGAACCGCGCACTTAACTCGTGCAGGCATGTGGTGGATATCTTCAAGTATGCCGGCTTCTTCCAACTCTTCTTTTTCCTCAGGAGTGATTGTGTCCTTGATCATACGAAGGAAGATATCAGAAAGTCTCAAAGCATCTTCTTTGGAGCGTCCTATGATGAGATCACACATCATATCAGCACTTGCCTGAGATATGGCACAGCCATCTCCGAAGAATGAGGCCTCCTCAATCATATTCTGATCGTTGACCTTTAAATAAAGAACAACATCATCGCCGCAGCTTGGATTGACACCTTCAAGAGAAAAAGTTGCATCCTCCATCTTGTACTTGTGTGTCGGGTTGATGTTGTGATCTGTTAAAATCTCATTGTAAAACGTACTTGCCATTATTTATAACCCATTTCTCCTCGAATCTGTTTCAAGGCATCAATAAACTTTATTACATCGTCCTCAGTATTATAGAGTCCGATACTTGCTCTTACGGTACTAGGTGTATGACAGAATTTCATGAGTGGCTGTGCACAGTGATGTCCTGCGCGAATGTCTACATCATGCTCGTCAAATATTGCTGCGATATCATGTGGATGTACGCCGTCAATGGTGAAGGTAACTATACCATGATGATTTTCCGGTTTATCTGAACCGAGGATATGCACATATGGCAGCGTCTGCATCTCTTCCATCATCATCTTTGTGAGATGATATTCTCGTTCCTCAATACGGTCAAAGCCTATAGAGTTTACATATTTTATAGCTGCGCTTAAACCGACAGCACCGCCGTCATTTACAGTACCGGCTTCGAACTTATGAGGAAGTTCGTTCCAGGTAGCGCCTTCAGTTGTGACATACTCTATCATCTCTCCTCCAAAAAGGAAAGGAGGCATCTTTTCAAGTAAAGCTTTTCTGCCGTATACTACGCCTATTCCCATCGGAGCATAAATTTTGTGACCTGAGAAGGAAAGAAAATCCACATCGAGATCCTGAACATCAACCTTTGTATGAGGAATAGACTGCGCACCGTCACATACAAATACCGCTCCGTTTTCATGTGCTATACGTGCAAATGTCTTAATGTCATTCTTTACACCTAGTACATTGGAAATATGAGTCATGGATACAAGCTTTACATGAGGATTCATGTAGGAGCGGAACTTTTCTTCTGCTATGGTTCCGTCCTCATCCGGCAGGATATATGTAAGTTTGGCACCTTTCTCTTTACATAGCTGCTGCCAGGGAATCATGTTGCTGTGATGCTCCATGATAGTGATCACTATTTCGTCACCCTCTTTTATGAATGCTCTGCCATATGTATAGGCTATGAGATTAAGTCCCTCTGTGGCATTTCTTGTAAAGATGATCTCTTCCCGGGAAGGCGCGTTTATAAATGAACGAACAGTATCACGAGCCTCTTCATAAGCATCTGTAGCTGCGATGCTTAGCTTGTATAGTCCACGCATAGGATTGGCATTCATGGACAAATAGTAGTTGTTTACTGCATCGAGAACAGCCTTTGGCTTCTGAGTTGTTGCTCCATTATCAAGGTATACAAAGCTTCCGTCCAAAATAGGAAAATCACTGAGGATGCGCGCATCCTCAGCTTCACGTTCTGCTTTTGAAAGTTCAGTCATTGAATTTTTCCTCCTTGTGACCTCTCAGGTCTTCAAGAATGAGATTTCTGGTTTCCTCATCAGGAATCTTCGAGATAACCGCATCTATCCTTGCTGCAGCCATCATTTCATAGACATCTGCCCTTTCCATTCCACGTGACTCTAGATAGAAAAGCATACTGTCATCCAGTCTTCCGATGGTTGCTCCATGATTACCCTCGACATCGTCTTCATCGCAAAGGATAACCGGAATGGTCTGATTGATAACTGTATCATCCATGAGGAGAACATCTTCAAGTTCATTACCGAGAGCGCCCTTGGCACCCTTACGGAGATCAATTGTTCCTCTGAAAAGCTTAAAGGCTTCATCTCTGAGAACACCGTCTACATCTATATCACAAACAGTTTTTCTTCCGATGTGATTTGCGATATGGTTCATATCAAGATGATCATGGCCCTTGATGAGATACCCTACATCTGTTTTCAGGCTGCTCTCTTTTCCCACAAGATCGGTTCTTGAGCCCTGATAGGTTTTTTCGCCGCTGAGCACCAGCTCGATTTCCTCAAATCTACCGTTGTCATCTGTTTTGGCAGCAACATCATTGAGGAAGGTGAATCCCTTTCCGAGTCTCTGAATCTGGACAAGTATGACTTTGGCATTCTTGCCGACTCTGACTTTGGTCTGGATTGCAGCAAAGCCGCATAGATCCTTCTGTGAAGTGAAGTCCATAACAACTGTTATGTCACTGTTGTCTGCAGCTTCGATATATACAGCATTAACAGTATTGACATCTTTTTGGTAATCAAAATCAATATGGACAGGGGATATAACTTTCTGATTTTTGCCGGTAGAAATCTTTAAAACATCTACTCCTGACTGCTGTATAAATGTATCCATATTGTAGCCCATGCCGCCTGCGATATCCTTGATGGCGTCATAGTCTGTGACATCAGCCAAAACTGTTTTTGATCTTGTCACCATAGGATTACCCTCAGTGACATCCTTAGGTACCTGCACATATGCATCATTCATCTTGAGCCAGTTATAAGTCGGTGCAGGCAGAGCATTCATTAATAATCTGTTATCTTCCATCATTGCCTCCATTAACCTATAGCTCCGACCATCTCGAGACGGATAAGATTGTTCATCTCTACCGCATACTCAAGAGGCAGTTCCTTGGATACCGAATCAGCAAATCCTGATACGATGAGAGCTCTTGCTTCTTCCTCGGAAAGACCGCGGGACATAAGATAGAAAACAGCATCATCAGAGATACGTCCGATCTTAGCCTCATGTCCGACATCGGCCTGCTGTGTACGTACATCCATTGCAGGGATGGTATCTGATCTTGAAATGTCATCCAGCATGAGTGACTGGCAGGAAACAGAGTTCTTGGCATTTTTGGCCTTGTTGTTGATAACAACTGAAGAACGATATGTACTTGCACCGCCGTCCTTACTGATGGAACGTGTGCTGATATATGAAGTTGTGTTTGGAGCGTTATGTACTACCTTGGCACCTGTATCAAGATTCTGACCCTTGCCAGCAAATGTTACACCCGTGAAATTCATGTGTGAGTTTGCACCCTGAAGGATGGTCATAGGGTAGAGGTATGAAACATGTGATCCGAAGGATCCGGATACCCACTCCATGGTTCCGCCCTCTTCTACGATGGCACGCTTGGTGTTAAGGTTGTACATGTTCTTGGACCAGTTCTCGATGGTTGAGTAACGGAGCTTTGCATTCTTACCGACATAGAGCTCAACACATCCTGCATGAAGATTTGCTATATTGTACTTAGGAGCTGAACAGCCTTCGATGAAATGAAGGTTTGCACCCTCATCTACGATGATGAGAGTATGCTCAAACTGACCAGCGCCCGGAGCATTTAAACGGAAGTATGACTGTAAAGGAATCTCTACTGTTACTCCCTTTGGTACATAGACAAAAGATCCACCTGACCATACTGCACCGTGAAGAGCCGCGAACTTATGATCTGTTGGAGGAACAAGATGCATGAAGTGATCCTTGATCATGTCGGCATAAGGACCGTGAAGTGCTGACTCGATATCAGTGTAAACCACGCCCTTGTCGGCTACATCCTTCTGAAGATTATGATATACAAGCTCTGAGTCATACTGTGCACCTACACCTGCAAGTGATTCACGCTCTGCCTGAGGTATGCCAAGCTTCTCAAAAGTGTTCTTGATATCATCCGGAACTTCTTCCCAGTCCGCTGTCATCTTTGTTTTCGGTTTAACATAAGTCACGATGTTGTTCATATCGAGACCGTCTATGCTTGGTCCCCACTGCGGAACCTCTTTCTGATTGTATATTTCGAGAGACTTGAGACGGAAATCACGCATCCACTGCGGATCCCCCTTCTTGTCTGATATCTCTTCTACGATTTCTCGTGTAAGACCTTCCTGGATTTTATAGAAATCCTGATCCTTTTCTTCATAACGGAAATCATACATTGATCGGTCAATGTCATTGACCTGTGCTCTTTCCTTTTTTGCCATTATCTATCCTCCGCACACCGTAAGCGATTAATGCTTAGATGCGACTTCAAAACTATATGTTCTGTAGAAATACGGATTAAATCAATGTTTCTTAAGCGCTCTAAAAGCTTTACCTGATGAAATCCTCGAAGCCCTGTTCGTTGATTTTTTCAACAAGAGAAGCATCGCCTTCAGCCTTCATGTTTCCGTTTACAAGTACATGTGTATGGTCAACCTTGAGAGACTCAAGGATCCTTGTAGAGTGTGTGATGATGATAAGAGCTCCGTCCATGGACTTCTGATACTCTTCAACACCCTTTGAAACTGTACGTACAGCATCTACATCAAGACCTGAATCAGTCTCGTCCAATATAGCGAGAGATGGCTTAAGCATAAGGAGCTGAAGGATTTCAGCCTTCTTTTTCTCTCCGCCGGAGAAACCAACATTGAGATCACGGTCGGCGTATGACGGATCCATATTGAGGATTTCCATAGCCTTACGCATCTCTTTCTTGAAATCCCAGAGACGTATGTGCTGTCCTGTTCTCTGCTGAAGAGCGGAACGGATGAAGTTTCCGAGAGTGATACCAGGTACCTCGAGAGGATTCTGGAAAGAAAGGAACATTCCCATCTTTGCTCTCTTGTCAGCTGCCTCACCGGTGATATCCTGTCCGTTAAACAGAATCTTTCCACCTGTGATCACATACTGAGGATTGCCCATGAGTGCATTTCCAAGTGTGGACTTTCCGGCGCCGTTAGGTCCCATGAGAACATGTGTCTCACCTTTATTAACTGTAAGGCTTACACCGTGAAGGATTTCTTTATCCTCAACGTTTACAGCCAGATTCTTGACATTAAGTAAATCTGCCATCTTGCTTCCTCCATAAATAAAATGATGTGAATGATAAAATCAGACATTCACCTATGATGCATATATAGACTCTTCGTTAAAATGATGCATCATTATATAAGCTGTTCTATAAAGAACTCCCGACTTTCTCTGTAGAACAGGACTCTTTATGATAAAGGTATAAAAAAACAAGACCTCGACTAAGGTCTTGTTGATTATAACCCACAGCAATTTAGTATGCAATTATATTTCCTACCTTTTATGTGGGATTTTAGGAAAAAATACAAGTTTTCAGCAGAAAACAGTAATATCAGACACCCTCACCGTTCCAGTCAGGGATAAAGCTTTCTTTAGCTACACTTCCGTCCTGAATGAAAGCATTTGTTACTCCCTTTTCCATGGCATATTGAAGAAGTCTTTCGTATTCTCTGTGAGTAACACGTCTGTTTATCTCTGGGTATTTCTCCAGTTTTTCAAGTGGAGTGAACTGATGCATGAGGCTGAGATAAACCTGATCGCCATAGGTGTCATAAACATAGTCAACAACCTGTTTTGCGTTTTTGACCATGCCCGGCATAAGCAAATGTCTCACTATAACACCTTTTTTCATGATTCCGTTTTCTGAAAACTCGGGTTCAGGACACTGACGTACCATCTCTTCGAGACTTTCCATAGCCCTTTCAGGGTAGTCCGGGGCACCTGAATATTTGGCCGCCTTTTCACCATCCATATACTTGAAATCATCAAGATAAATATCCGCAAGCCCGTCCAGCATATGGATGAGCTCCCGTGTTTCATAACCTGAGCAGTTGATAACATAAGGTATTTTGAGCCCCTGTTCTCTTGCGGCAATCATGGCTTTCTGTATTTTAGGGATATAGTGATCCGGAGTCACAAGATTTATGTTATTGGCTCCTTTTTCCTCAAGCTCCAGAAAAATCTCTGCGAGTCTCTCCACAGACACTACTTTGCCGTATTCGCCGTGACTTAGTTCATAGTTCTGGCAAAACACACACTTAAGTGTACAGCCGGAGAAGAATACCGCCCCGGAACCTTCTGTGCCTGAGATACACGGCTCTTCCCAGAAGTGAAGCGCTGCTCTTGCTACATACATGTCAGAAGAAACACCACAAACACCTTTTTTGCCCTGTGTCCTGTTTACTCCGCATTTTCTCGGACATAGTTCACAGTTTTCCATAAGATATCCGGGCATGTCACTATATGCGTGATTTTGAGCGTCAATACTGTGATTTACAGATGAATAATCACAGGCATCAATATGCTGAGAAATGCTTCCTGACACCTTTTGTGAAGAATCATTGTTCACCGATAGTATTTCATCAGATGTCAAATTACTCATGATTGATCCTTTACATCCTTTGAAGAGTTTTTAACTCCCTTTCGGAATTGTGCATTCCTTAGGTTTTCCTCAGCATTTTTCTTTGCCTGCTCGGATTTAGGCTGTGAGTCAATTCTGGCTTTTTCCTTCTGCATCTCAAGAGCCTTCCTGCGTTCATCCTCCTGTACTTTCTCTTCTTCTGTGAGAATGCCAATCTTTAAGTCATCTTCATCCTGATACCACTCAAGAAAATCGTGTTTGACATGCTTTCTTTTATAGCCAAGGATCTTGTTGAGACTGACATTTTCCATAGCACTGAAGATATTACGCTCGACGTAAGGATTAGTCTCCTTGAGCCTTGCAATGAGATGCTTTGTTTCAAGTCTTTTTGAGCTGGTCTGTCCATCTGTATGGCAGGTTGAGCAGGTAGCTGTGAAATGGCATGCGCACTGAATGAAATTCAGGCTGTTGTAATCGCGCCAATGCTTGATTTCTGCCTCGTGTACCAGATACAGAGGTCGTATGAGCTCCATCCCCGGGAAATTGGTGGAGTGAAGCTTAGGCATCATTGCCTCGTACTGACCGGCGTAAAGCATTCCCATAAGAATGGTTTCTATTACATCATCAAAGTGGTGTCCCAATGCTATCTTGTTGCACCCAAGCCTCTGGGCTTCTTTGTAGAGATAACCTCTTCTCATACGTGCACACACATAGCATGGAGACTTAGGGATGTTATAAACCGAATCAAAGATGTTGGTTTCAAATATGGTAAGAGGAATGCCTAAAAGTTCAGCATTTCTCTCTATGATTTTACGGTTTGCTTCGTTATATCCGGGGTCCATGCAGAGGTAAACAACTTCAAAAGGAAGCTTGTTGTGACGCTTCAGCTCCTGGAAAAGCTTGGCCATAAGCATGGAATCCTTACCTCCGGAGATGCAGACTGCAATTTTGTCTCCTTCTTCCACCAGATTGTAATCGCATATTGCCTTTACGAACATGCCGTAAATATTTCTCTTGAACTTCTTTCTCAGAGATTTTTCGATATCTTCTCTTCTTTTATCTGAATCAAGATCCCGCTGAATCTGATGAAGTACCCATTTACCGTAGCCTCCCTGCAGGCTGTAAGCATCGTAACCCTGTTCTGAGAGCTGTTCCGCAGCCACCAGTGACATATCACCATACTTACAGTAGATGACCAGTTTTTTGTCTTTTGGTATATGGTGGGTTTTGTCTGCGATATCGATAGGGTCAACCCTGAAAGCATCAGGCATCTTACCTGTCAGAAAATCCTGTTCTTCACGTATATCAATGAGGTTGTAGTCCTCTTTTGACCATGATTCAAATTGTTCTATTGTTATTTCTCTGTTTATTGACTCCATATGTCCCTCTGCTTTTATGATAAGGAATATCTTTTTCAATCGCACAATTATATGTTATAAGGTGGATTTCGGCAAGTGGTTCATAAGACATGAAAAGTTTGACAATGGTTTATAAGATATGAAATTGCCTTATTTGGAATTGACAAATAAAAAAGAGCATAGCTGAGAAATTATCTAAGCTATGCTCTCCAAAGATTGATTTAAAAGCATTAATAAATCAAAGATATATGATGACGTGAGTGTGAAAAATCAGAACTTGATACCGTTCTTCTTCATAAGCTCACCCAGTGAAGAAGTAGCAGCTCCTGACTCCTTGTAGTTAGCCTTGAAATCGTCATGCTCCTGCTTTTCCTTACGCTCTTTGCGCTCTGTTTCAAGTGTCTTCATGGAAAGTGAAATCTTTCCATCCTTAATAGCAGTTACCTGAACTTCTACTGTCTGACCTTCCTTGAGTACATCTGAAGGACTCTTGATACGCTTATTTGAAATCTGTGATACATGAAGAAGACCTGTAACTCCATCTCCTATATCAACAAAAGCACCGTAATCCTTGATAGAGTCAACCTTACCCTCTGTTACAAGGCCAACCTGAATCTTGACAGCTTTTTCTTCTTTAGCCTTTTCCTGCTCTTCACGCAGTACGTCTCTTGCAGAAAGAACAAGCTTATTGTTCTCAGGTTCTGCAGTGATGATGCGTACATTAAGCTTCTTGCCGACCCAGTCCTTTAACTCATCTTCCTTTATAAAACCAAGTGAAAGCTTAGAAGCAGGGATAAATGCTCTAAGACCGTCAAGTGTTGTAGTTACACCACTCTTTACAGCTTCTGAAATCTCAACCTGAAGAGTATTCTTGTTTTCAAAATCATCAAGAATCTTCTCCCATTTGCTCATGTCTACACGCTTCGCATTGGCATGCTTTTTAAATGAAGCTTCAAGTTCATCCTTGAAATCATCCATGGATGGAATCTTTTCCTCAGCAACTTTCTTTATCTTGTCAGCAGTTTCACTAACTTTGTCCTTTAGCTCCGCGCTGGCCTTTACAGCAAGATCCTTGACATCATCTGCTGTTACCTGAAGATCTGTAGCTACGTTTTCAGTGGCTTTCTGAAGCTCTGACTTTACATTTTCATTCTTGATTTCATCTGCCATAATTAATGGTACCTCGTTTTCATAATAGTCCCGGGTCAAGCCCTCATAAGTTCTAATATATCACAAGTTTGACAATGTATACAATGATTATAGAGCCATTTTTTGTAATGATTACACAACAGACTAGAGAACTACAAAAAATCTGCCTCAAATGAGACAGATTTTTGATGAAATGTGAAGATTTATAATATTTATAGAAATTTGTACTGTCGTAATGCGAATTTCATGCTGCAACCGTCATGCTTTCTATCGGACGTTTCTCCAGAATTGCATTTTCATATATACGTGCACAGATGCGGAAACGCCTGAAAGTACTTAATGCCTCTTTTTTGTTGCAGTATACTTTCCAGAAACCACAAGCCACACAGTCGTGACCATCATGACGAATGAACTCTTCTACATCCTCTACCGGAAAGCCTAAGAATAATCCTATCTCATGCGGAAAACAGTCATAATCCGAGAGTCTTTTCATAAGGTATTGTATCTGACCATCAAGTATTATGTCTTTTGTTGATCCACATTCAGGATAACCTATAGGCCTTAAGATTTCACGCACTCCTGTCCGATCCAGATCTTTCAAGAGCTGTGATCTGCGATAAACGTAGATTAGAGAATTGTTTTTCTTGCTGCGTACCCGCTCTATAAATATGCCCAGGGGGTTAAGTTTTGAGTTAAGTACAGCAATTTGAAATTCTAAAATGCTGACAGGCATATCGGATATATTAAATATGGTGCCTGTCTTCAGACCAGCCAATGTCTGTGAACAGTTCCGTAAAATCTTTTCACTGAGTTCGTCCGCCATAGTTCCTCCGGATTAAAGTGCTGCCAGTTTCTTACCAAGTTCCTCACATGCCGCAAGTGCCTCTGCATCAGGTGCTTCGTTTGCTATCACACCCTCACCGCCTGCAACAGTAGCTCCTGCATTCTGCATTCTTGATGCCCATGTACGCATCCACTCACCATCTCCCCAGCCGTAAGAACCAAAAAGACCGATTGTTTTACCTGATGCAAATGCTTCAACTTCTGCTACAAATGGCTCCATTTCGCTCTCCTCAAGCTCCTCGGCGCCCATTGCAGGACATCCAAGCGCAAAGCCGGCTGCATCCTTTAAAACGTCAGCTGAAATATCAGAAACAGAAACGACCTGTGCTTCCTTTCCTGCTGCCTCAACACCTTTTCCTACAGCTTCAGCCATTGCCTGAGTATTTCCTGACTGAGTCCAGTAAACTACATATACCTTTTCCATTGTTTTACCTCCCTGATGTAAGCTCTTATAGCTTTGATAATTAACTAGGAATTTGCAATCATAATTGCTGAATTTTATTTGGTTAGTTTTCTCTAACCATGAATCATTATAGGTTAGACGATACTAACTGTCAATCAAAAAGTTAGATTATACTAACTGAAATAATTTTGAAAAAGTGAAGGGGAAAATCTGAAGGGGCTGGGGACAAGGCTTGCGAGTTGAGAGAATATGATGCGCGGGTATGTACGTATCCGGATGCACTTAGTGCAGTCGGGACGAACATGACAAGTATCATGTTCTATCAATCGAGTGGGCCTGTAACCGGCCCCTTCAGATTTTCTTGATTTGACGTTGTTCGAATGACTTGAAATAAATATTTTCCCACAGCTAGTGCCCCGGTTTCAATGTATGTTCACCGTCTCTTGAGTAAAATTACCGAATTATATTGTTTACATATCTAAAACTTGGTAAACTACACTGTGTGTCTTATAGATAGACGCATGTGTGTTACATGATTATTGCAGGGACAAAGATACATTACATCCCCTGTAAACTTAATGAGAGGAATAAATTATGGCAAATCCAATAGTTACTATCACCATGGATGACGGTAAGGATATCGTTATTGAGCTTTATCCTGATATTGCACCAATTACAGTTGAGAATTTTGTTAAGCTTGTTAAGGATGGTTTTTATGATGGTCTCACTTTCCATCGTATCATCCCGGGATTTATGATTCAGGGTGGAGATCCTGACGGAAACGGTACAGGCGGACCTGGCTGGAACATTAAGGGTGAGTTTGCATCAAACGGAGTTAAAAATGACCTTAAGCATACTCGTGGAGTTATCTCTATGGCTCGTGCTATGGATCCTGATTCTGCAGGTTCACAGTTCTTCATCATGCATGCTGACGCTCCTCACCTTGATGGCGAGTATGCTGCATTTGGTAAGGTTACAGATGGTATGGATGAGGTTGATAGAATCGCATCTACACCTACAAGCTGGGGTGATGCTCCTGTTATCTCGGTTACTATGACAAAGGTAACTGTCAAAGAGTGATATGACTCCAATAAGTTAGAATTTTCTAGCGGGACAGCTATTGCTGCTCCGCTATTTATGGTTTATATTATGTCGCAAACTCCCCCCGATTGTAAGACTACTTGTCTGACAATCGGGGGGAGTTTATTAATTACTATATGTATCCACTTTTACTTGAAATATAAAAGATGGTAACCTGTAATTCCAATTCAGGTTTTGCAGATATGCTGTTTTTGATTATTTCATTTCCGGCTCTTTTCTCAAGTCTATACCGCGGATCACTTTACGGAGTGGCAGTATAGAAACAGGGTTAACAGAAAGTTCGTCAACACCGTATCTTAAGAAAGTTTCTGTAAGAGTAAGATCGGAACCTAACTCACCACATATGCCTACCCATGCACCGTGACGGTGTCCTGCTTCGATAGTCATTTTGATTTCTCTCAGTACTGCAGGATGATGAGTGTTAAGGAATGGGTCAAGTGCAGCATTCTGACGATCTATAGCCAGTGTGTACTGAGTGAGATCATTAGTTCCGATAGAAAGGAAATCGCACTCCTCCGCAAGCTCGTCAGCTATCATAACTGCAGCAGGTGTTTCAATCATAACACCGATGCTGTAATTGCCGACAGAGATATCTCTCTTTTGAAGCTCCTCTGTACACTCCTGAAGAAGCTCCTTACACTCGTGAAGTTCTCTTGTTGAGATGATCATAGGGAACATGATGCCCAGGTTACCGTAAGCTGAAGCTCTTAAAAGAGCTTTTAACTGTGTTTTAAAGAAGTCTCTTCTTGTAAGACACAGTCTTATCGCACGGCATCCCATAGCAGGATTCTCTTCTTTTGTGAGATTCATATAATCAACCTGCTTATCAGCTCCGATATCACATGTACGTATGATAACCTGCTTAGGAGCAAGAGACTCCACAGCGAGTCTGTAAGCATTGAACTGCTCCTCTTCAGAAGGATAGTCCTTTGAGTTAAGGTAAACAAACTCAGAACGGAAAAGTCCTACTCCGCCGGCATCGTTCTTCTGGACGAGACCAATGTCTGAAGGACCGCCGATATTGGCGTAAACCTTTATTGTCTTGCCATCGATAGTTGTGTTGCTTTGACCTTTGAGCTCCTGTAAAAGAGCCTTCTGCTTGAGATCTGCATCTCGTTTATTGCGAAGTGATGTCATAAGGTCTTCTGTTGGCTCAATATAAGCACATGCATTGTAACCGTCAAGAATAGCAGTCTTGCCATCCCACTTGCTTGCCACATCACCGCACTGTACAAGTGCAGGTATTCCCATGGATCTGGCAAGAATAGCTGTATGGCTGTTAAGAGAACCTTCCCTTGTGATGATACCGAGCAGTAGAGACTTATCAAGACGAACTGTTTCTGATGGTGTCAGATCATTTGCTACGAGGATAGCCGGTTCAGTGCCCTGCATAGATTCAGGATCTATACCGAAAAGAACATTGAGAACTGCCTGTTCGATATCATAGATGTCAGCTGAACGCTCCTTCATGTAAGGATCGTCCATCTCGGCAAAAACTCTTGCCTGATTGTTAAATGCAACTTTGACAGCATACTCTGCGTTATGTTTCTGAGTCTGGATGATTGCTTTAGTAGCATCGATGAGATCATCATCCTCAAGCATCATGGCATGAACTGAAAAAACTTCGGCACTGTCTTCGCCGGCATCGATAACTGCTTTTTCATAAAGGGCATTCTGCTGGTCGATTGCCTTTTCCCGTGCTTCATCAAAACGTGCAAGCTCAGCTTCTACATCATCAATAAGCTTCTCGCTTATCACAACCTTGGGAGGAGTATAAACTTTTATCTTACCTATAGCGATTCCATTAAGAACGCTTTTACCTGTTGCAACTTGCATATAATCTCCTTATATAAAACGATTTCTCATATATACCTTCCGGATTTGAGAAATCGTATCCGTTCCTGCAAAAACAGACTAGCTGATAAAACAGCTAGTCTGATCTGTATTGATTTAGAAATTTTCCTTGAGTGACTTCTCAAGCTCTGCTGCGCAGGCTTCCTCGTCATCACCTTCAATCTGGATCTTGACTGTATCGCCCTGCTTGATACCCATACCCATAAGGGCAAGAAGCTTCTTCATGTCAACGTTTTTATCGCCCTTGAAGATAGTTACGTTTGAACTGAATGTCTTTAAAGTTTTTACGAGAACGCCTGCCGGACGTGCATGGATTCCATTAGGATCATTTACGGTAAATTCGATTTCTTTCATGATAAATCATCTCCTTTTTTGTTAATCTTTTTTACATTATACATTAACTTTACTAAAATCGTCACTATTTGTTAAAAGAACTACAACAATATTTGGATGATTTGCTGCTTTTATGGCATCATTTGAGAATTTAAGTATAGGCTGACCGACCTTAACTGTATCACCTTCCTTAACAAGAGGTTCAAATCCCTCTCCGTTCATGGCAACTGTGTCAACACCTACATGTATAAGTACTTCCATATCATTAGGACCTGTTAAGCCGATTGCATGCTTTGACTCGGCAACAGAAGAAATCTGTCCGTCAAAAGGCGCATAAACTGTTTCATCTTCAGGCTCGATTCCTACGCCTGCTCCAAGTACACCTGTAGCAAATGTCTCATCAGGAATTTTGTCCTGTGGAACCACTGTTCCCTTTACAGGGGCAAGAACTGTTCCGGCTTCACAAGTAATGACAGGCTTCTGTTCAAAAGATGCCTCTACAGTTGCTTCAGGCTCTGCTATTTTCTTAGGCTCCTTTACCTCTTCATTCCAGAAGAACCATGTTCCTGCAAATGCAATACCGCCGGATACTGCAAGAAGAAGTGTGTATACAGGGAGGTTGTTGATGGTAAGATAACCAGGGATACCTGTTACACCGTAAGCTGTAGCACCGATACCTGTGATGGCACCGAAGATTGAACCTACAGCACCGCCGACCATACCTGCAAGGAATGGCTTATAGAAACGAAGGTTTACACCGAAGATGGCAGGCTCTGTGATTCCGAGAGAAGCTGAAAGAGCTGAAGGAATAGCTACAACCTTTGTCTTATTGTTCTTGGCCTTGAGACCAACTGCAAGACAGGCACCGAACTGTGCGAAGTTAGCTGCTGATGCGATAGGCATCCAGGTGTTCAGCATAAGCTCAGGGTCTGATAACATACCGGCCTCGATAACGTTATACATGTGGTGAAGACCCATAACTACAGTAACCGGATAGATAGCACCCATAACCATGGCACCAAGAGGATTCTTTACAAGAATGCTTGCGCCCTGAAGAACTACAGTCTCAAGTCCTGAGAAGATAGGTCCGATGATTGTAAATGTAACAAGTGCTGTGATAAGTACTGTGCAAAGTGGTGTGATAAACAGATCAAGCATCTCAGGTACATGTTTATGGAACCACTTCTCAATATTACTCATGAGAAGTACTGCGATAATTACAGGAATTACATGACCCTGATATCCTAACTGGTTGATCTGAAGGAGTGAATAGTTGTCAGTTATCTTGATATGACCGAAAAGATACCATACATCATATCCGGAAGCAGCTGACCAGCCATTGGTAAGAGCAGAATGAATCATGAGAAGACCGATAACTGCTCCAAGGAAGATGTTTCCTCCAAATACACGTGCTGCTGAAATAGCAACGATAACAGGCAGATACGCAAAAGCTGTATTGGCAACCATATCGAGGAAAGCATACCAGTCTGTTCCTGCAAAATTGAGCCCCGGAATTTTACCAAGAGCCTCAACGAGACCCATCATAAGACCTGAAGCAACGATTGCCGGAAGGATAGGTACAAATACATCACCGATCGGCTTTAAAAGCTGCTTCCAAAGAGGCTGCTTTGCTGCTGCTGCCGCCTTTACGTCATCCTTTGTAGCGGCAGTCATACCTGTGATACTCAGGAACTCATCGTAAACCTTATTTACGGTTCCTGTTCCGATGATCAACTGTAACTGACCATTGGACTCAAACATTCCCTTAACGCCTTCAACATTATCAAGGTAGTCCTTGTCGACCTTGCTGTTATCCTTGATAACAAGTCTCAGTCTGGTTGCACAGTGCGCTGCCTGAGCGACATTATCGCGTCCACCGATGTGGTCAACGATTTCCTGCGCACATTTTCTGTAATCAAGTGCCATGATATTACACCTCTCTTAAATATATTTCATTGTCTGCCTTTTTCCCCTTGGCAGAAGTGCACGTTTTATATAACATGAAGCAATGTATCAATCATGAACATATGTGCTTCATATCAATGTGAAATGATAAAATACCTGGCCTGCTTTAAGAATCAGGTCATCATAATCTTATATTAATTTCAAGTCTGCAAATGCCTTTGCCAGTCCGTCCTCTGTTACGGAAGGACATACGATATCTGAAATTGACTTGAGCTTTTCAGAGCCGTTAGCCATACAAACTGAAACTCCTACGGTCTCCATCATCTCTAGATCGTTCATACTGTCACCGAATCCTATAGTATCTTCGATAGGAATGCCTAAATGTTCTGCAATGAGCCGTACTCCCCTGCCCTTGTCGAACTTACGGTTAATGAGTTCACCGTTTACACATCCGTGAGCCGGAACATCCTGAACCACAAAACTGAAGTCCTTTTCAAGGAGAGACTTGCACTCATCAATCTGTGATGCTTCCCTTGCCATGATGACAATCTTGTAGATAGGCTGACCATCATACAGGTTCATCGGTTTGATACCAAGATTTTCGCTGAGAGCCTTACGCCAACGCTCTATCTCGGAGTTACCGCCCTCTGTACTGTCCAGAAAATCTTTTAAATCAGAATCTCCGAAGGAACCATCCTTTCCTTCAATGGTGCAGAACACTCCGTTTTTGTGAAGCGAAGTAAGAGCTATGTCAAGCTGTTCTCTGCTCATGGGACAGTCATAGAGAACTTCATCTCCTAAAGTAACATATCCTCCTGAGCTTCCTACGACACCATCAAAATCATATTTCAGTATAGGTCGCAGCATGTCGAAATTTCTTCCGGTACATAAAAAGACTTTATGTCCGTTCTGCTGAGCACGTTTTATGGCATCGACAGCACTGTCAGGTGGCACATTGGTACCGGCAGGTGTAAGCGTGCCGTCGATGTCTACAAAAATTAATTTAGTTTTCATATACCCTCCTTTGTAAACATCAGTCCTAAAAAACGTATCCCAAATTAAATGTGCAATATCTATGATATATGTCACATATGTCATACGGTTGACATACTACAATTTTAACAAATTTCCAAAAATAATCTACTACTAAATGATGATTTTTCGGCAAATTATTTATAGCTTGTTAAAAGCCATGCAAAATCATTGGCCGGAATGCCAACAGCTTTTGCAGGACGGCGTTTTCTTGTCAACATATCTTTGTAATCTTCAGGTTCATCAATCCATGCAGTTTCATCATTATCAGAGAAATTGAAAAGGCCGATCATTTTTTCACTTTTATAATATCTTCCTATACCGAGAACATGATCGTTGTAGGTTTCAACTATCCAGCAGTCAGCACTTGAGTCAAATACAGGATGCTTTGCACGCAGGTTTTCTAATTTTCGTATAGCTTTATAGATTCGTCCCTGACGGGTTTTAGCTGATCTTCTGTCTGCGACTTCATTCCACTTGAAATCCCCTCTGTGCAGATATCTCGAGTCATCCCACTTCTCCGGATTCTCATGGTAGGTGTAGTCATTGAGCTGTCCTATCTCATCTCCGGAATAGATGATAGGTATACCGCTCTGCGTCAAAAGGAAGGCATGAAGCATTATATCGAGCTTTATGGCTTTGTCGAGCTTCCAGTCATTTCTCTCATACTCGGCTGCTTCTATGCCGCAAAGTGAGGCTGTAGTTCCGCAAAGTCTGGCATCTCCGAGCTTTGGATCGTTATTGTACAGCTCTCCTCTTGCATCGGAATAAGGCTGATGTCCGCAGAAATATTCATTTAAGTATTTCTTGTGTTTAACTTCTTCAATACCGAATTGCTTCAGATAGTTATAATCAAGTCCCCAACCGATGTCATCGTGACATCTGAGATAATTCAGGAATACATATTCTTTAGGTAGTGCAAAGACCTGACCAAGCTGATGCTTCATAAGACGTACGTCTCCGGTTGCTACTGTGTGCCATGTACTTGCCATAGTCGTAACATTGTAAAGCATATGGCACTCAGGCTTGTCGATGGTTCCAAAATAAGGAACTACCTTGCTCGGCTCCATAACTACTTCACCAAGAAGCAGAGTTCCCGGACATACTATTTCGGTAGCCATGCGCATGATACGGACGAGGGTGTGTACCTGAGGCAGATTTCTGCAGGTTGTACCCAATGCCTTCCATATGTAAGGAGTTGCATCCAGTCTTACAACATCTATGCCGTGATTACATAGATTCAGCATGTTGGCGGTCATATCATTAAAAACTGTAGGATTCTGATAATTGAGATCCCACTGGTATGGATAAAAGGTAGTCATGACAACCTTATGAACTGCTTCGCACCATGAGAAATTGCCTGGAGCTGTGGTAGGGAAAACCTGCGGAACTGTTTTTTCAAACTCGATAGGTATGTTCCAGTTGTCAAAAAAGAAATATCTGTCCTGATACTCCTTCTCTCCGTTTCTTGCGCGGCGTGCCCACTCATGATCTTCGGAGGTGTGATTCATGACAAAGTCCATGCACACACTCATGCCGTTTTTGTGACACTCTCTTGTAAGTTCCCTGAGGTCATCCATTGTACCCAGAGAAGGATCCACTTTTCTGAAATCAGATACTGCATAGCCACCGTCAGAGCGTCCTTTAGGGCTTTCAAGAAGCGGCATTAGATGTATATAGTTAGAGCCTGTTTCTTTGAGATAAGGGATTTTCTCCTTTACTCCGTTGAGAGTTTTGTTGAAGCAGTTAACATACATCTGCATGCCTAACATTTCATTCCCACGGTACCAGTCCGGAACCAGCTCTCTTGCTTCATCCCATTCTTTTAAATCCGGCTCTCGCTCTGTATAGTACTGGTGCAGCATACACAAAAAGTAATCTAAGGCCTGCCAGTCGTTATGATATAACTCGCTGTACAGCCATTTAAGCTCGTCGAAGTGTTTGTCCAGACGAGACTTAAAAATTTTGTCCATTTTAATGTCTTTAAACATACTAATCTATCCCCTTACATTTCTTGGAAAACTTCACAAAATTGAACTATAACTCTTATACAATTTAATTATAAGGAAATTTATATATTCAATCAATGTTATGAAAACGCTTTTATTACTAATATTAATTGATTTTTTATGTGCACACTCTATAATATTGTTAGATATTTAACACATAGATATGTTCAGCAAACTGAGTGGATGAAATTGTGTGCTGTACATCATTAGTGGGTGGCATTCTTATGACATTCACCATAATGTTTAGGAGGAAACAATATGTTATATGGTGCATTAGAGGCAGGCGGAACCAAAATGGTCCTTGCTGTTGGTGACGAAAACGGAAAGATCCTGGAGCAGATATCTATCCCTACTGTTTCTCCGGAAGTTACCATGCCGGAGATTATTAACTGGTTTAAGGATAAGGACATTGCAGCACTTGGTATTGCAGCTTTCGGTCCTATCGATCTTGACCGTAATTCAGAGACTTACGGAAGCTTCACTACTACCCCAAAGCTTAAGTGGGCAAATTACAATATAGTTAAGGCTATGAAGGATGCTCTTCATATTCCTGTTGGTTTTGATACTGATGTTAACGGATCACTTCTTGGTGAGGTTACTTACGGACAGGCCAAAGGATTAAGTGATGCCGTATATATTACCATAGGAACAGGAATCGGCGGAGGCGTCATGTCTAACGGTAAGCTTGTTCATGGCATGCTGCATCCTGAGCTTGGCCACATGAAGATGATTCCATATCCTGGAGATACATATAAAGGTCATTGTCCATATCATTGTAATTGTATTGAGGGTATGGCAGCAGGTCCTGCAATTGAGGAACGCTGGGGCAAGAAAGCAATTGAGCTTAAGGATGATGAAAAAGTCTGGGATATGGAAGCATATTATATTGCTCAGGCTATTACGAACATCATTCTCATTATGAGCCCACAGATCATAATTCTTGGTGGTGGTGTTATGCATCAGGAACAGCTCTTCCCTCTTATCCGCAGCAAGGTTAAGGAGCTCTTAAATGATTACATCAAGACTTCTGAAATTCAGGATATAGATAATTACATCGTTCCGGCATCATTAAATGATGATCAGGGTATCATGGGATGTATAAAGCTTGCTATCGATGAGAAGGCACTTGAAGGTTAGGATTTCGTGAAAACAAAAAGACTGCAGAGTTTGATTGACGACAAACTCTGCAGTCTTTTTTCTTAATGTGTATAAGCATCTTCTACTTTGTAATCATATTTACTGTATTTTATCTTTTGAGAAGCGTATAGTCCATAGTTTCCGGAGAAAATGTAGGTTACTGCTATTCCTAAAAGCATATAGGAAGATATTTCAAAGCCGAATAGTTCAAGACCGATAAATATGGATGTTATCGGACAGTTGGTTACACCGCAGAAAACGAGAATCGATCCCAGTGCAGCACCCATCATCGGTGTCATACCGAAGAATCCGGCTATGGCATGACCAAAGGTGGCTCCGATAAATAGAGTAGGAACAATCTCGCCGCCCTGGAAGCCTCCGGATAAGGTAACGGCTGTGAAGAGCATCTTAAGGAGAAAAGCATAAGGAACGATCTTGAAGGCTGCGTCTCCGGTACAAGCTGCAATTATATCAGATCCGGCACCATTGTAGGTCTGATTTCCGACTATCAGTGTAAGTATGACGACGATGATTCCGCACACAGCCGCCCTTAAGTAAGGGTTTTTGATAGTGTTTTTGGCCAGCTTCTTGGAACTGTGCAGAACCGAACAGAATAAAACAGCTACCCACGCACACAATATGGCAAAAAACAAAGTATAGATTCCCGACTGTAAAGAAAATTCAGATACTTCAGAAAGAGTCATTTTTGCTTCGCTGCCGGGGTTTATCCTCTCTGCTGCCAGATGAGCCGTGAGAGCAGCCAGGGCACATGGCATAAGAGCTGAATAGTACATGTTTCCTACGGTGCTCATCTCTATGGACATAATAGAAGCAGCCATAGGAGTTCCGAAAAGAGCCGAGAAAGAAGCACTCATTCCGCACATTATAGTACGTCGATGATCCTTTTCATTAAAATGCATAAAGCGACCTAAAGCATTTCCCAAAGATCCGCCTACCTGAAGGGCAGCTCCCTCACGGCCTGCCGAACCACCAAACAGGTGAGTCACCACAGTGGAAAGAATGATGAGCGGGGCCATGCGAAGAGGTACTTTCTGTCCGGTATGTATGGAATCAATCACAAGGTTCGTTCCCCTTGGCTTTCCTGCTCCAAGTAAATTGTAATAAAAAACTATGAAAATGCCGGCTATAGGAAGTCCGTATATTATATAAGCATTTGCCATACGGAACTTTGTTGCGATTCCTATGAGCTTGCCGAATAATGCTGATATTGAGCCGACAGTCACACCACAGAAGATGCCAAAAAACATCCATTTCATGTTGATGAGAAATTTACGGTATAACGATTTTAAATAAGTTGTATCAAATGACATAAAATGCTCCTGATAATTATTATGGTATTACGTACTTTACACAGTCTGCTGTGATAGACCCTTGATGCTGTCGATTGCCCAGTCTTCATTGTCTATGGTGATAACAGATCCGCAATATGGACACAGTGCTGTCTGATTGATATCAAGAGGTGCACCGCAGTGAGGACATACTACAGTCTTGAGACCTGTATCCTTTCTGGTAACGATGCCGCTCTTTCTACAGAGATCATACTCATAGGTCATGAACTTTTCTTTCTTCTTGTCACCTGATATCAGTGCGCCTGTGGCATCATCCAGTGTATAGTCAACGATACGGGACTTGACGATGGATACGATGTGATCCATACCGTTTTCCTGATAATAGGTCTTAGGCTCAACGCTGAGAACGGCTATTCTCTCAACGTAGTTGGTCTGATTATTTCGTTTTAGAGCATTTACTTCTCTTTCCATCTGTGCATAGAAAGTATCTGTCAGATAAGGGCGTACAGGTGAGAGATCCTTATCCTGCCATGCATGCTGTGCCTGAACATAGATATTGGAAAGCTTACTTGCAAATGCTGATGAGTCAAATCCGGGATCAAGCTTCTTGTATTCAGAAACAGGCAGGCCTTTGGTAGTTCTGTTTACAGTTGTATTGACCGGTGTCTTGTTGGCGTGAATTCGTGATGTTCTGAAAAATTGTAAAAGTGTATTGATAATGATGATAATAATTATGATAGTTACTATTGTAGAGAATAAACCATCAAAACCATCACTGTCATTGCTGTAGCCTGAAGATCCACCATAGTAGGTGCCTGAACTTGATCCCCAGCTTGAATCCGAATCCCAACTTGAACCTGAGTCATAGCTTGAACCTGAATCCCATCCGCCTGAACTGTAATCTGAGTCACCTGAGAAGCTGCCGAAATCAGCAAAGCCTCTGAAGGCAAAGGCTGATATGATAAAACATATCAGAAAAGCACAAACAATATTATGTTTAAATTTGTTTTTCATGTATGATAGACTCCTGTGACGTAATAAATATAGAAGGCCTGAAAATAAAACCAAATTTTATACCTTTTTTTATTTTAGCATTTATTTTTATATTTTGATATAAATGTCACGGCACTGCTTCTTAATATTTGTAAAAATAAAACAGTTTTAATGATGTTTATCTTATATAGAATTTATTTATGGAATATTTATCACTTTCAAAATACTTAAAAGAGACCTATGGTCAGAAAATATATAAAATATCTCTCCAGTCAGGCTGCACCTGTCCTAACAGAGACGGAACTGTCTCAAGAGGAGGCTGCACTTTCTGCTCGGAAGGTGGTTCCGGAGATTTTGCTGCCCCGCTTACTGCAGTATCAGAACAGATAGAAAGTGCCATCAAAAAGGTAGAACTAAAGATGCCTGAGGGGCAGGTGCACAAATATATTGCTTATTTTCAGTCTTATACCAATACTTACGGTGATACTTCTTCTCTCATCAGGATTTTTGAAGAGGCCATAAGAGATCCAAGGGTAGTTGCTCTTTCCATAGGGACAAGACCTGATTCGATAAAGGATGACATGGTTGCCGCTCTAAGAAAACTACAGGATCAATATGACAAAAAAGTGTGGGTGGAACTGGGACTTCAATCGATTCATGAGATGACCGCAAGACGCATCAACAGAGGCTACTCTCTTCCGGTTTTTGAGGATGCATATAACAGGTTAAAGACAGCAGGTCTGACGGTTATAGTTCATGTGATCATCGGATTTCCCTGGGAAACCGAAAATGATATTCTTGAAACGGTCAGATATCTTTCCGGGCTTGTTCCCGTACTTGACGGAATAAAACTACAGCTGCTTCATGTGCTTAAAGGAACCAAGCTTGGTGAAGAGTATCTGGAGCATCCATTTCATTTATTAACCTTGGATGAGTATAAGGATATTGTGGTGAAATGCTTAAAACTCCTTCCGAAGGAAACGGTTGTTCATCGCATAACAGGTGATGGTCCTAAAAAGCTCCTTATTGCACCTTTATGGTCAGGTGATAAAAAAAGAGTTCTTAATACTTTAAATGGTGCTATAGAAAATGCATAGCAAATCTATAATTGGTTATAATTGCTATTTATAGCGCAATCGGGTGGCATACATATCTTGACTAATTCAAATATGCGGGTTGATTAAAACTTGTATATTAAGTTAGAATGAGATTGCAGCTTTATACATGAGGGTACTTGTATAGGCTGCATGAGGGGAAGGATATTTATTTATGGTAATGAGTAAGTTGAATAGTATGAATGCCTTTGTGGAAAAGGCCAGGGATGTTTTATCATCTGATCCCGGTAGGCGTTATGTTCTGGCGCGCACCAACATCAGAGATTTCAAACTCTTAAATCATGTGTTTGGTTTTCAAAAAGGGAATGAAATCCTTAAGTGTATAGAGGGGATTCTAAATAAGAACAGTGATGCTTTTGAGGTATATGGTCAATTACATATTGATCAGTTCGTATTTCTTATGACCAAAGAGAAGTTTTCAACATCTTTGTTCAGACAGATGGCTTCGGAGTGCTCAGGACTCATCGAGAGTCCATGTTTTCGTATACACATTCAGATGGGTGTATATGAAATTGTTGACAGCAACATGGAGATACTGTCTATGTGTGACAGGGCCTATCTCGCTATCAAGTCTATCAAGATAGATGAGCCATTGGCTGTTGCCTGGTACAGTGATTCTATTATGGAGAGATGCCTCTACAGTAAAAAGATAATCAGTGAGTTTGATTATGCTTTGCAGAGTAAGAGATTTCTTATGTATCTACAGCCACAGGCCAATACCAAGGGCGAGATCATGAGTGCCGAGGCTTTGGCGAGATGGCTTATGGAGGATGGAACTATATTGTCTCCTTCACATTTCATAAGCATTCTTGAGGATTCGGATCTTATTTGGAAGTTGGATCTTTATATGTGGGAGGAAGCTGCAAAGCTTTTATCCAAGTGGAAGCATGATGGAGACAAAAAGAATCTCAGCATTTCCGTCAATATATCTCCAAAGGATCTTTATTATCTTGATATAGAAAAAGAGCTTGTTGATCTTGTCAGGAAGTATGACATATCACCTGATAAGATGAATGTTGAGATTACTGAGTCGAGCTTTGTGAATAATTCTGATCTTTATGTAGATCTTATAGCAAAGCTCCATAAAGCCGGTTTTGCAATAGAAATCGACGATTTTGGAAGTGGATACTCATCTCTCAATCTTCTGAAAAATATTCATGCGGATATCTTGAAACTGGATATGGCTTTTTTACAGAAGGGTGAAGATCTGATACGTTCCGAGATTATCATAGACTCTGTTATAGAGATGGCAAAACGTCTTGATATGCAGGTTATTTCCGAGGGTGTTGAAACTCAGGAGCAGGCTGTATTTCTGAAATCCAACGGATGTGATTTCTTTCAGGGTTTTTATTTTTCGAGACCAGTAGCTGTTGATAAATTTGATACGGTATTAAAGGCATATAATCTCGAAAGAACCAATGCTCATCATAAAAGACCAAAATCCTTAAGGGATTTGGTAAAGGAGGCAGTCTGACATAGGTGCATAAGTACAAACTATGTTTGATCGGCCGGGTAATCATGTATTTTAAAGGGGAACTGCTTAAGCAGTTCCCCTGATTTAATGCATATATTTATGTGTTCAAGTCAGTCCATCTTGTCATAGCTGTCAGAGTCACTATAGTTATCGTCCGGATCAGAGTAATCATCGCCGCTGTTATCGTACTCAGACTCCTCACCATTATCGTACTCGTCCTCATCTTCAGAACTGAAATGAACGGTAAAGTCAGGGATATCTACCATCAGATCCTTGAGTGTATGCTTGAATTTTTTGAAATACTGAGGATCGCTTTCGGCAAATTCTTCATAATTTTTTACGATCAGATCCCAACTGTCACTGACCTCGCTTAAGTCATCATAAAGTGCGTCAAGGTTACGTCCAAAGTAATTAGGTACAGGCAGCTGATCCTCGATAGCATCATACAATTCATCGCGATCTGTAACATCCGATAAATCAAGAATATATTTCATAGGTTCCTCCATTGATCATTAGTGGATATGACATCCCTTTTATTAAGTCTTAGGTTATTCAAATTCTACATACAATAGGTTCCGTATTGTTCTATTAATACTACATTGTATTTACTAACGACACAATTTTGGAAATAATTATACTTTAGGCCAAAGTTTATTGTTTATCGTTGGCTTTTTTGACATTTATCCTGCGATATTACGACCGAGAGCCGGGAGCCACTTTCCATCGCTGCCCACATAATAACCATCGGGAGTCCAGATGCTTGTTTCCATTCCGTGCTCACCCATGAAGTAGTATGCACCCTGCCAAGGCAGCCATCCTTTATACATATATCCTGCAGCGTCAAAGTAATACCACTTATCGCCTATCTTTTGCCAGTTATTGACTGTATAGCTGTTGTCAGAGTTCAGATACCACCATCCTATATCGTCTTTTATCCACTGTCCGTTACCATCAGACGTAGGTGATGATGTTGTAAGTGATGAACTATCTGTTGTTTCAGTTACAGTTTCTTTTCCCAGAATGTTGGACTTTATGACTGCTGCTTCTTCTGCGGTGAGTGTCAGTACATTGGAAAGAACGTAGCTGCCTCGTTTGTCAGAACCATTATCAGCTCTTACGGCAACCGAATATATTCCGGCACCGGTAAAATACTCATGGAAATCATAGTAATTCTTTTTGGTAGAGTAGGTTGCCACACTCTTTCCGTCCTTATAGAAGATAAGGTCAAACTCGTCAGCATTTCCGTCCCAATACACTCTCCCTGTTTCACTGTTCAGCTCAACATCATCTACTACGGTACTTTGGGAAGACTTACCGGATGAACCTGAGGTTTTTGTGGAGCCGGATACTGTGACTGTGCTCTTATCGCTGGTCTCGATGGTACCTGAGGATGATGTATCTTCAGAAACATCAAGCTTTATGACTATTTGTGAACTTGAATCACGATTGAACTCTTTTATATCGCCATTAGTCAGGTCTCCAAAGATTGAAACATTACTTTGTTTCATCTTACTGGACCAGGAGTTTCCTGAGCCTGCGCTGACCTTTATGGTCAGAATATCATTGCTCTTACTTGATGAAGATACCTTATATCCTGATAAAGCAGAGTAATTGGAAACAGTATATTTACTTCCGTTCTTGGTTACGGTAAGAGATACACTGCTGTAGGTCTGTGCCCAGGCAGTTATTGAAAAAATCATAATACCGAGCAAAAATGCGATTGAACCAAAGCCTGTCTTTTTCATTTCATACCTCATATATCCAGCATCACATTGGATTTAAATATGTGCCTAATGCTATTTGTATCATAACATATTATGAGATATTTACGCTTTCTTTTAAGATACAGTAATGTGAAGTTTTCTTACAAATGTCTAAAACAAAAATGAGCTTTGGTTAAATCCTGTTAAGCCGGAAAAGAATCGTTATAATCGTCAGCATTTCTTAAAAATGAGGCATGATCATTTCAGTTTCACTTCAGCGTTGATTGATATCATGATTCCATCGGTTGCAAAACACATATGTGTAAAGTCATATGTGTATCAACTGAAAAATATAATTTGTGATCATAAGACTCAAAGGAGGCTTCAAATGTTTAATTTTAAAAAATTATCGTTAATTTTATCAGCAACTTCATTAATGGCAATGATGTCGATCCCGGCATATGCTGATGACAGAACCGCCATAAGCTCAGTTAGCATCAACGTAGCAACAGACCTGTCCATGGGATCAACGGACAGTGATGTTGAAGTAACAACCAGTTCATCCTTATATGATGTTTACAGTGCATCCATAACCAATACGCCGAGTGACGGTTGGGATGAGGATGACAATCCTAAAGTACAGATCAAACTACAGCTTGAAGATGACGACGATTACAAGTGGAATATCACTAAGTCCAATATAACTGTAACAGGTGATTCAGGTTCAGTTACCTCCGTATCAGGCGGAAGCGGTCATGGATATCTCACCATCGTCTATACCCTTGATGATCTTGATGAGGTTTATGATGATTGGGATGATTCACTGGATCTTAATATAGATGATGCAGAGTGGCGGGCAAATGGTATCGCTGACTGGAGTGCCTCGGAAAGCGCCAAGAAATATGAGGTAAAGCTCTATCGTGGCAGTACTCTCCTCACAACAGTTACCACAACCAATGACTACTATTCATTTGCAAATTACTTTACTCAGGCAGGAACCTATACCTATAAGGTAAGAGCCATCTACTCAAGCTCTTACAAGGGAAGCTACGAAGAATCAAATGATTTCTATGTGACCGATTCTGAGGCTCAGGCAATATATGCGACATATAATTCAAGTGTAAACAGTACAACATCAACTTCAACAAGCACATATGAAGCTTTGCTTACAGGTTCAACTGTTTATGGTACAACCACTTATGCCAATGTTGTCTCACCATCATCAGAAGGCTACTGGGTACAGGATATGTATGGCTGGTGGTATAGAAATGCTGACGGATCATATACAGTAAACGGCTGGCAGCAGATAAACGGTAAGTATTACTTCTTCAATGAGTACGGTTACATGAAAACCGGCTGGATATACTGGAACAATCAGTATTACTACTGTGGTTTAGACGGTGCCATGCTTACCAATACCATGACACCTGACGGATATTATGTGAACTCGGCAGGTGTATGGGTATCCAACTACAATCCGTACAGCTTGACATTAGCATCATAAACACAACAGGAAATACGCATAGGAAAAATCCCAAAGCGGAGACTCGAAGCAGTCATTCAGATACTCTTCTATGTCATCTGCATCATAGCCTGTAAGACGTGATATGAGAACTATAATCTCTCGTACGGAATCATAACTTAACGTATGTTTACTATCTGAAAGCCACCGGAGGTACAAAGCATCAATGATGATGGCATATTCCATCATCATCCATTGGAACTGCATCACCATATCTTTAAGGTCCATTCCCGGTATCAGGAGATTGGAAAATGTCTCTGATACCAGGAAGTTACGTAAAAGGTTTTCAAAAGGCTGCAAAGCATTGTTGAAATCTGTGCAGGGTGCAGCGTCAGGCTCAAGCTCTGATGCAATGTCTCTTAGTGGCTTCAGAATACCTGTGTATCTATCTTCTCTTGCATAGTTTTCAGTCATATCAATAAAAAGCTCATTACGCTCAATAAGAGAATCCAGAGGAGCATTCTCAAGAGCTTCAATGGACTTGACAAGATTCATTACCGAGATGTCATCAAGGTAGTCTTCTATATTGAAATCCCCGTCTTTTTTATAGATATCGAGGAGGATGAAAAAGGCCTTTAAAAGATTTGTACAGTTAGTGGTTTCGTGAGATGACAGATGATACATCATAAGATCTCTTACACTTTTTAGTTTATCCTTCGTACTGCGCAGATAATCCTTATTCGTGTAGTCAAGATTTGTGAAAGAGAGCTTTGTGCAGCCGTTCCATCTGTCGATGATCTCGGGACAGCAGGAAACCAAAGCTCGCTCAACTCTATCATCATATATATGTGTTTCCCTTGGGAATGTATGACATGTATGAGACAATATCTCTTCCCCATGTTCCTTAACCAGGCTGCATAGGTTATCCTCATCCAAAAACGGGCATTTCATATTATTTAAAAGTCCTATTACATCTGAACCGTCTGCTTTTACCACAAATTGATTCAAATAACTGTGTTCACTGATACCTTCAGGCAATCTGCCGGTTTCTTTCAGATATTTAGGAGCTTTTATGGATCTCCACTTCTTTTTGGTACCTTTATCAACTGCTATTTTCCACTCCTGACAGCATGTGAAGGAGCATGATCCGCCGATACAGTGGAAATCATCGTAATAATCCGGTTTTAGTTCTATTCTAGACATTCTTTGTAATCCTTTTATGAGATAAAGAAGGCTGATTGAGTTGTTCAATCAGCCTTTTGATCGATATTTCATCAGTTGTTTCCCGGAACCTGTGGTCCGAATGTTGTGTTTCCCGAATCAGAGCCCGGCACAGGTCCGAGGCTTACAGAAGTTTCGGAAGGAACACTTGGTACTGAAGGTCCTTTTTCCGGAGATGCCTGTTGCAAGTCTGCTCCGGTTTCCGCAGACGGTCCCTGCGAAGCGGGTGTTCCAATACTGTTTTCACCGGCTGTATCGCTAGAAACATTTCCGGCATCTGAAGCGGCAACGTTTTCCAATGATTCGTTAAGTATCGCAGCTTCCTCTATAGGATCAAGCCCCTGTGTTTCTGTTTCCAAACTAATGTCCGCTCCCTGAACCTGAGACGCAGCATCAGGGTTTATATCCATAGACTCATCGATACTGCGGGTTTCGTAGTTGATGTTGAGATCACGTATAGAAACATTACCATCATCATGCTTAAGTTCGGGTGCTTTATAACTGCCAGGAACCGCCCCTGAGCCCTTAAACAGGTCTTCCACAGTGGCGTCCTTGTATCGCTCGGCAAGACTCTTGTCTATCTGGATCTCAGCGGCCCTTTTATCGATTCTGGCCGTATCCTTGACAGCAGAACCTTTTAGAGAGTTCCTTGCTTCTACAGTGCGCATCGCCTGATATCTTCCGGCTGATATACTTAGATTTCGGGCCATCTGGTGGTCTGTGAGGGTACCTGTGTTTATAAGGTAGATGAGACTGTACTGTGATCTATCTGAAATTGTGGAGACAGAAGAACCGGTATCGGTTGATTTAGTGTTTTGACCATCTGCCTCCCGGGAAGCTTCATTTGTAAAAATCTGTTTGGACGAGCCTGACTCATCGAGAGCATCTTCTATGGCAGCTTCCAATGCTTCTGTCCGTGCATCATCGTCTGACGCAACATTGACGAGGATGTAGTTTTCAGTGTCTTTTATATAACTGTTATCACGGAGAACCTCTGTTACAGCATTGACTGCAGTACCAACAGATCTGCCCATAAGATGCATGCTTTCCAGTTTCTGAAGTACAGGTAAGGCCTCATCATTAATAGATTCTATTCCTATGACTCTGTTCCACCTGTTTAGCTCAAACTCTATTGCAGGGTTTATGTCGATAGAAACATAGGATGCTGTAAATGCTGTATTATAGGTGATTATAGCGCCCGCCGCACTTACAGAAGCAACAAGAGCTGCCGCAGCAAGTCTTTTCAGCACTTCTGTAATAACAGGAGCTATACCAACGCCTCTGGTTGTACCAAAGATATCTATGATATCCCCGGTCTTTAATTCATTCTGCTTTATAAGGACAATATCACCGTTTTTTTTGAGAACAGATGCATGACCGTTTTTTACTTCCAGAACTACTGCCTTCATTGTTGTTTCCTTATCTTTTGATAGCTTTATCTATGTAAACCATGTATTCCTGAAGCAAAGGATACTTGCCGTTCAGTATCTCCGCAGCAGCGATTATGTATCTTCGGTGCTGTTCCAGTGTTTTCCGCGGAGCGCCGCTGTACTTCACCAGTTCTTTCAGGGGTAGTTCTCTGTTGGAACGTAACATGGAGAAAAATGCCGGATTCTCAATAAGTACAGCAACTGCATCGGCAACAGCATGCCTTGCACCATTGGTCCTGGGCGAACAGGCAGGAAGCTCCATAAAAGAAAAGCCATAGTGCTCAAGGAGTGAGCTTACATGAGCTATTTCATCCAGGATACGGGAGTCTGTATAAGTACTGTTATTATCCGTGACTGATGCAGCATTATCAGAAGTGACTTGAACTGATGTTGTGTCAACAGTTTCAGTTCCGGTTGTTTCAGTGACATCTGAAAAAGCAGCTGCATTGTCAGACTCAGGAAATATTTCCGTTTCGGGTGAATTCACTGTACACCTCCTTGTTATGTCAACTATTATTTTACTCATATCCAATAATTATACAAAATATCTTAAGTCTTTGCATTAGCAATGACATTTTGATATAAAAAGAATATCACTTTAATGACGACATAAAATAGTCACATTTTTTAATTATAAAAGATATTGTGATTAAAGGTATGTACGTATATATAATAACAGGTATAGAAATCACATAGTATGAGTTTGATTTCATAAAAGAAGTTTAGAAAGTAAATAATGGGAGGAAATACATTGTTTAAACATGGATTTATAAATATAGAAAAAGGTATAGTCTGTACATTGACAGCGTCTGCCATGTCATTATATCTTGGTATCACTTCTTTTGCAGCTATACCCATCGCTGATTCCGGAACACCTGTTGCTACAGAACAGATACAGGCTGTTACCTATCAGTACAATATGATACCGGCATCTATCCGTCAGTATTATGAGCAATGTGGCAATATTATATATTTCTTTGATACAAACCCTCTTCTGAAAAATCTTTTGGGGGCTTATTCCGGGGAGGAAGGACGTGATGCCAAAATCATTATCACAAATCAGGATTTCGGCGGAGCTGAGGCCATCACCCATGAAATGGGTCATTTTTTTGATGATATCTGCTTTACGGATGAGGGAACCAGTTCCAAAATCATGGTCTATAAAGGGATAAAGTTTATTGTTGCTGAAGACGGACGCAGATATATATCAGATTCTGATGAGTTTAAACGTATATATGAATATGAAAAGCAGGGTGCTCCTGTCTCAAGTTATGAAAAGACGGATGCAAATGAGTATTTCGCGGGTTCTTTCGGAAAATATTGTACATCACCTGAAAAACTTAAAACCTATGCTCCGTACACTTATGATTTTATAGATAAGCTGGTAAAAGATTTTTCTCAGGTATATCCGGCTTCCGCAGAAAATATCGCTCTTACTGTTCAGATACCGGCAACTGTCGATGAAATTACAGGTGGAGCTACAATCTCCGGAATCCTGCTGAGTAATCGAAACAACGGTTCTACTGCATCCGGAATTGCATCAGAAGCATTTGCAGGCAATATCACGCAGGTTTCAGGTGTTACATCAACAGGTATCTCCTATACCGGTTATACCACAAGTAACATCAACACTGAGGCAGGCGCTGCAAATACTCAAAGTACGGTAGATACCGCTGTTGCAGCAGCATCTCAGGGAGACGGCACAAGGACGGTTGTTAATGCTGATGGTTCTGTAACAACAACTACTGTTCAGACAACAGAAAGAGGCACCCTCGTTTCTGTTGTCACTACATATTCAAAATCATATTGATATAGGCATTGTCCATCTCATTAAGCAGCTCCATGCATATATTATGCATGGAGTATTGTTTTATATATTGAGTGACAGAGAGGAGGTATTCATGGACGCGATTAAATTCGCATCCATGCTTATCATTATACTAAGCAGAAGTAATGTGAAAAGAATCATGTGAATCACAGGATACATTGCTTTTCTATCCATTCCGGGAAGCTTTCTTCTGTCCCAAAGGCTTAGAACCGGGAGAAAATAACTAAGATATATAAACTTCTCACTGAAGACAAGACCGTCCATCATTTCAGGACGTTTTGTAATGTCTTTTATATCATGATATCCGAAAAAGAAAACCAAGGCTTCAAATATTATCAGGGTGTTAACAAGATTAAAGCCCATTTGATCTCTAAGCATGAACCAATGATACAGAAGGGCAAGTATTCCCGGAATTACAGCCTGCATCCATGCATAACGGTCTTTTTTTATTACATCTGTAAAATTAGTTCCTGTGAATTTTTGTGATTTATTACCTGTCTCGGCGTTCTCGGTTTTTTGATTCCTGTCTGCAGTCTGATGTGCTCGCCTTTTGATAGTTCTTCCACACCCCGGACATATATCAGCATCATCAGGAACTTCACTTCCACAGTTCGTACAAACCCGTAAAGGCTTTATTTTGATAATAGGTGTTCCGCATTTTGGACATTCAGTTGTATGTTCATTGATATCGGATCCACATTTTGGACATCTCATAGCATAACCTCGTATAAAATGATGTAAGTGTCAAAAGTACCACAATTATAACTTCTATCATTATACACACTCTGTCAAGAGCTTCTAGAAGAGACATAATGATTCTGTATCGACTTTTGATGATCATGTCAATGGTATAAGTGTTATATAAGCAATAAAAAGAGAAAAAAGGAACGTGCCGAGAAGACACGTTCCTTTATATTTTTTGCGCGTTTTTAAGTTAATAAGATAAAAATAAGATTACTTGTTATCTGCTGTCGCAGCCTTTGCAGCTGTACGTCCGGAAACGATGATCTCAGTGATAGCATTACCACCAAGACGGTTACCACCATGGATACCTCCTGTAACCTCACCGGCTGCATAGAGACCATCAATAACCTTACCGTCCTTATCAAGAACGTGACGATCAACGTCTACAGTGATACCACCCATTGTATGGTG
>DGVW01000041.1 GCA_002396005.1 Oribacterium sp. UBA4274 | reverse complement strand
AGCTTGCCACAAGAGTTGAGGATTTTATCAAGGAGAAGGGCTATCATATAGCGCTCAAGTACGGAGCATTTCCGGACAGACCTTACGACAGTAAGGCGGTTTGGGGGGATGACAGTATCATCCGTAAGATTATGGAGAAGAGAGAAGCATGAAGGTTACAGTTCTTTTATGTACCTATAATGGCGAGGATTATGTCAGGGAGCAGATTCAGTCTATCCTTGATCAGGATTATAGGGATTTTGAGATTCTCGTTTCAGACGACGGTTCCGGGGACAGAACTCTTGATATAGTGAGAGACCTTATGGCTGAGCATCCTGAAAAGATAAAGCTGATAGAGCAGAATCCGGCTACCGGAAGTGCAGAGAAGCATTTTCTCAAACTCATTACGGAGAAAATGTATGGAGAGGCTCAGTATATCATGCTGTCAGATCAGGATGATGTATGGCACAGCGACAAAATGCGGAAAACTGTTATGGAGATGCAGGCTTTGGAGGCAATCTATGGGGCGGATAAGCCGATGCTGGTTCACTGTGATTCGGAGGTTGTTGACCAACAGCTTAATGCTATATCAAGTAGTTATGTGGCATATCAGAAGATGACACCTGAGAGGAAGCATTTGAATCAGCTGCTTGTGCAGAACAATGTTGTCGGAGGAGCACTTATGATGAACCGTGCTCTTGCCGGGTTAATAGAGAAAGTACCGGAGCATTGTGTTATGCATGATCAGTGGATAGCTCTTGTGGCAGCGGCCTTCGGCGAGATCAGATTTATACCGGAGTCTCTATATATGTACAGGCAGCATGGCAACAATGTACTGGGAGCAGAGAAGGGCTCCCGCATCATGGAGATACTGGGACGTTTCGGCATTGGCAGAAAGGACGGTCTTAGTAAGGCTGAGATGGATGAACATTCGCGGAAAGTTTATAGTGAGATGTTTATGCAGGCTGAGTGCTTCAAAGAGATGTATGGTGATAGATTGAGTCCTGAGCAGAAGGAGATGCTGGAAAAGTTTGTGAGCATACCAAAGAAGTCAAGGGTCGGTAAGATACTCACAATCATGGAGTGCGGGTTCACTTACAACATGTTCCATAGAACAGTAGGAGAGTGTTTATTTATATAAGTATGATGCGTAACACGCACGTGATTTGGTACTTTTGATATTTATATCGTATCATGTAATTCAAAGGAAAATTAAAATGAATGAAATGAATGAGGAGAGCTTTTCTCCTTCAGGTGTAAAGGGACGTGATATCATGGTCTCTGTCTGTGTGGTGACATACAATCATGGAAAGTATATAGGAACATGTCTTGACCACATACTGAATCAGGAGAGAGACTTTGAGATTGAGGTTCTGATCCACGATGATGCATCCACGGACAATGCTCAGGAGATCATCAGAGGTTATCAGGAAAGGTATCCGGATATCATAAAACCTATACTTCGTAAAGAAAACCAGTACAGTAAGGGAATCACCAATATTTCCGGAGCCTTCAATTTTCCGAGGGCTGTAGGAAAGTATGTGGCTCTTACGGATGGAGATGACTACTGGTGCGATCCTTGTAAACTGAAAAAGCAGGTGGAGTACATGGAAGCGCATCCGGAGTGTGTGTTCACATTTCACTCGGCCAAGGTTGTAACAGAAGATGGTTCTCTTGTAAATGGAGAACTCATGAGGCCTTATAAACAGTCCTGTGTGGTCAAACCGGGAGAACTTGTGGATAAGGCAGTGGGCTCACCCTTTGCAAGCTTCCTACTGAGACGCGAAATCGTTGAAAAACTGCCGGATTATTATGTGGATTGCCCTGTAGGAGACAGACCTCTGGAACTTATGGCTGCCGCGGCAGGGGACAGTTATTACTTTGATGAACCTATGAGTGTTTACAGATTTTCCATAAGCGGTTCATGGACTCAGAGTCAGATGACCGGAGATTATGTAAAAAAGCAGGAAAAGTTTGCACAGGATCTCTGGAAGATGTACAGGACTTTTGATGAGGAAACCGGAGGCAGATTCCATAAGGAATGTATGCATGCCGGAGGCAGAAATGAGTTCCTGACCTATGTAAATACAAGGAATTTCAAGGAGATTTATAAGCCGGAGAACCGGGAGTTCTATAGGGAGTTAAATCTCAGAGACAGATTTTTTATAGGATTTGAATATCGTATGCCGGGGCTTTATTCCTGGCTTCGTAACAGAAAAAATGACAGAAAACAATAATTTAAAAGCAAAGGTGATCAGTGGTCTGTTCTGGAAGATACTGGAGCAGTGCGGTTCCCAGGGGATACAGTTTGTGGTGGCCCTGGTGCTTGCGAGACTCATGACACCTACTGAGTATGGAACCATAAGCCTCATTACCATATTTATAACCATTGCCAATACTTTTGTGCAGTCAGGGTTTGCTACGGCGCTTGTACAGGGCAAGGATATAAAAGAAGAGGATTACAGCTCAGTATTCTGGGTCAGTATGCTGTTGGCGCTATTGTGTTATCTTGTACTGTTTTCAACAGCTCCGGTTATAGCGTCCTACTATTCGACTCCGGTGCTTCTACAGCTTGTGAGAGTCATGGGTATAGTTCTTTTTCCGGGAGCAGTTGTTTCCATACAGACAGCATTTGTGGCAAGGAATCTCAGATTCAGACAGCTGTTCCAGTCCACTATGATCGCAGTTATCATTTCCGGAATCATATCCATAGTTTTGGCCATGGAAGGTTTTGGGGTGTGGGCCATGGCAGCACAGCAGATAGTATATTACTTTTCGCTGATGATTGTCATGCTCGTGACAGTTAAGTGGTACCCGCATATACTTTTTAAAACCAGTCGATTGAAGCAGCTTTTCAGTTTCGGCTGGAAGATACTTGCCTCAGGGCTCATAGATGCGGTATGGCAGAATATCTATGGCCTGATAATCGGGAAAAAGTACTCAAGTGCGGATCTCGGTGCGTACAACAGAGGAGAGCAGTTTCCGAAGATCATAGCAACAAACCTTTCAACAGCTATTCAGTCTGTGATGCTGCCAGCTTACAGTAAGGAACAGGATGAACCTGAAGTGCTTCACCGTATGGCAAGCAGGTCCATAAGGCTCAGCGCTTTTGTGATCTTTCCTATGATGGCAGGGCTTTGTGCAGTGTCGAGACCGCTGGTTTTACTGCTGCTTACAGATAAGTGGCTGGTGGCGGCGCCGTATCTTGTGCTTCTTGCCATAAGTTATGCGGTCTATCCCATTCACATCATAAACTTGCAGGTGATGAATGCTATGGGAAGGTCAGACCTGTTCCTGAAACTTGAGATCATAAAAAAAGCACTCGGGATAGTTATCCTGGTGCTTAGTTTACCCTTTGGCATATGGCCGATGCTTATTCTGAAGGTTGTGGATGAGTATATCTGTACCATAATCAATGCCTGGCCTAACGGAAGGCTCATTGGATATGGCCCCTTTAGTCAGTGGATGGAGGTGTTCCCATCACTCATTATATCCGTTGTGATGGGGATCGGAGCCTGGAGCGTGGAGCTTTTGGGACTGCCGGTACTCACCACTCTGATCATGGAGATGGGAGCAGGCGTCATCCTGTATCTGGGACTGTCCTGGTTGTTTAACCGCGAGCCTTTGCAGTATATCGGCGCATTAGTTTTGAAGCGTACTCAAAAGTAGCAGCTATAAGTTTTATTTCGATAGTGAGGTATCTCATAGGAGGTACCTCATTTATTTTTGCCGTTTTCAGTGTATGCGCTTTTTCAAACCCTTCAATCAAACCTTTAATATAAGTCTTTCCGAAACCCTTATGGAAAAAGAAAAGAACCTTGATGAAGTATCCTGTGAGAAGGGGCAGTGCATTTAATATAAGCATAAATACCGGCAGGTTTTTATACAGGAGATATACAGAGTTCCTGGCGCTGAGGCGTACCTTGAAATCATTGTATTTCGATCCGCTTGTGCCGGAGCCGACGTGTTCTACTACAGCATCCGGGCAATAGAAGACCTTGTAGCCGTAAAGCTGGGCCCTGAAACAAACATCGATATCTTCAAGATAGGCAAAGTGTGAGAGATCGAAGAGCCCTGTTTCTGCAAATGCCTCTGTGCGGTACATAGCGGCTCCTGCACAGGCTGAAAAGACCTCTGCTTCCTGATTCCATCTAGGGGCTTCTGAAGACTCATCCAGAGCCCTCTGGAACTGCCATCCGAGGAGAGTATATTGATCTCCGGCATCGTCCATTATGGAATTGTCATGCATTTTGATCATCTTGCTGGAGAGAGCAAAGATACGTTTATGTATATCCCGGTCCATGCGTCCTTCAAGAGCTTCGATAAAGTCAGGGCGTATTTTAGTATCATTGTTAAGGAGGATGGTGAACTCAAAGCCATGTTCCATGGCATAGCGGATGCCCTGATTCACAGCACCGGAGAAGCCGAGGTTATCCTGGTTGAGTATCAGTTTTCGATGAACCGTATCTTTCTCCTGCCAGGTTTTAAGCCACTTTGTATCCTCTTCGCCGGAACCGTTATCGATTACGAGGGTCATGAAATGAGATACTGTCTGAGCGTCTATGGCATTCATGCAGTCATTCAGGAATCTGAGACCGTTATAGTTTGGGATGACAATGACGGTCCGGAAACCGGAATAGGCTGAGTCGTCAGCGGAGGTTTCCTTAAAATAGGTTGTGGCATTGATTTCCCCGGAAGATCCGGCTGCGGCAGCTTTGGCCTTTTGGTTTATTTCGTTGTTCATAACTATATGTTTAGACATTTTATTTATCCTTTATATGTATTTATGACTTATGATTCAAGATTATATCATAAAGATTACGAGGCATCATATAAAGTGATAACTCTTTGATATTGAAAAATCCCCGAAGCATAAGCTCCGGGGATGAAAAAATATAAAGTCTTATTGATATTTTACTGTGGCTCGCCCTCGCCTGTTGCAGCGGCAGCCTCAGCGGCTTCGGCAGCAGCCTTGGCAGCGGCATCCTGAGCTGCTGTAACTACAGGATCTGTAGGGTCGTAGGTCTGATCTCTTGGAATAGCCTGCTGGATAGCATCCTTCTCAATAGGTCCCTTGTCCCATTTATCATTGTAGATAGTAACAGTTGTTCCGTTTGCACAGTTGTTATAGATCCATGCACAATCTACAGCACGAAGACGTACGCAGCCGCCTGACATCGAGTCATCCATGTAGTTGTAATAGATGGCATCCATTGTATTGTGATCAGGCTTTGTGTAGAGAAGTGAGTGGAGCAGGTAGTGTCCCTTAAATCTTGAAAGGAACTGGCAGTAGCAGTCTGT
>DGVW01000044.1 GCA_002396005.1 Oribacterium sp. UBA4274 | reverse complement strand
TAGTGTCAATTTCAATAATATTTTAGATTTTCAATATTATTTACACCATCTTTTCTCATATCTATTTGAAAAAAATTATTCTTACATCTAGAATATGTCATGAGTGTCACTTTTTTTATCCGCACAATTATAGGGGGCTTAATCACGATGGAAGAATACATTCCTGACAGGATATTGATATATAACTTAATTGCAGAATTATGCTCTTTTCTGGTTCATTCAATAGGCAAGGAATATCTGGTTCTGTATAAAAGCATTTCCGAAGAAGAAAAAAACAGAATCGATAAACAGATACAAGAACAAACCGAGCTTAGTTTAAGTGAAAAAAACATGTATTTCCCTGTGTTCGAACCGGATATAACAAAGGAGTACATGGAAAAGCTATACAACTTTAAAGAAGAACTTTTCAAAAACGACGACAAAAACGGTATCATCAGGTTATTGCAGGCACTTGACGAAACTGTCGCAGTGCTGCTGTACGATGAACGTGAGCTTCTGGAAGAAAAACTCATTACAACAGAAATCAATATGAACCGTAATTCCACCGGTATAGCAATACTTCCCAAGATGCGCTGTGTATGGGCCAGAAAGCACAGACACTCATTTTCATACGAGAGGATAGACAGTTATCTGAAATATCTTCTGGTGGTTGAGGATGTACCTGATATAGCTGCAGAACACATATTTATACCACGAGGCTCATTTCCGACCTTTGACCGCACCAAAAGGCTACATGTTGCCGCATCGCCTTTAAATGCAAAATCCAATTTTGACATACGCTACAAGAAAACTGAACACTTTCAGGTATTTAACATCCATTACAATCCGGCAAGGGAAAAAGCAGACAATGAGCTGATATGGGATAAAATAAAGCTTGCCGGCGAAAGAGGCAGCGAGCTTGTAGTATTCCCGGAAATGCTTGGCAATCCAACTATGGAGACATTTGTCCAAAACAAACTGATGTCTCTCAATACCGAAGAGGCTTCTCACATACCATCCATCATCGTACTTCCCTCCTGCAGCATCGATGGCTATAACTACTCTTCTGTTCTTGACAGGTACGGGCATGTGCTTACAAGGCAGCATAAACATAACCCGTTTTTTATAAAGACCAGTCAGGGACAATACAGAGAGAATTTAAGACGCGATACCAAAATAGCGATTTTCCATTATGAAGGTATAGGTCGATTTGCGATCATGATATGTAAGGATTTCCTCACCAATGAATATATGGAACGTATCATGCGTAGTTTCATGCTCACTATGATCATAGCTCCGGCGTACTCAACAGGCTCTCATGATTTCAAGCTGTCACTTGATCTCTGTGCCCATGATGACTGTAATGTAATCTGGCTAAATGCCTGTGCAGCGCTTATACCCGGCAAAGAATCCAACTTTGAGAATATCGGTTATATACGTAAACGTATCGGAAGGAACCAAAGTGAAGAAGAGGCAACCTATCGCATGAAAGCCTGCAGGAAGCTTTTCATGGGAGGATGCAGCCGCAAATGCATGTATTATGACAGCTTTGGAGCAGTATAATTTATATATGGAGATTTAAATGGAGAAGAATTTTGACATAAACGAACAGGGATTCAGCATTCGCTGTAAGATGTATTACAACAAAGATCTGCATGATCTGAAATATATAGTTATCGCAACCTATGGTTTCGGCGGCAACAAGGACAACAAAGCCATAGAGAAATTTGCAGACAGGATCACGACAAAATACAAAGGCTTCGGCGTTGTATGCTTTGACTGGCCATGCCACGGCAAGGATGCCCGTAACAAGCTTATCCTAAGTGAATGTCTCAACTATATGGATCTCGTTGTAAGCCATGTAAAGACCGATATGAAAGCAGAGCACATATATAACTACTCATCAAGCTTCGGAGCCTATGTAACCCTGCGTTATATTCATGAGTATGGAGTCAATCCGTTTGAGAAAACAGCATTCCGCTGTCCTGCCATAAAGATGTATGATTCAATGGCAGCCCACATAACTGATGAAGACCGGGCGGTACTAAACAAAGGAAAGGAAATCCTCAGAGGCTTTGACAGAAAAATCAAGATATCCAAAGAATTTCTGGATGACCTTGCTGAAAACGAAGTAAGTCAGTACGATTTTATGGACTATGCCGATGATATCATCATGATACATGGAACCAAGGATGAAATGGCTCCTATTGAAGTTTCAAGAGATTTCTCCGAGAAAAATGTTATAGAGCTTATCGAAGTAGAGAATGCCGATCACCCTTTCTCTAACCCTAAATACATGGATTTCGCTATTCAGAAGATACAGGAGTTTTTTGCACCGGAGGAATAGTCTTAACTCTAAAGAGGTGAGCAGCAATTACACATGCTGCCCACCTCTATGTTTTTCAATCGTACTTCAGTACTAATTTAGATATTCAAAAGCTTGCTGTAAACTGCAAGAGCTCCGTCTGTCTCATGGGCAAGTACCTTCTTGGCAAGAGTCTTACCAAGCTGTACACCCTCCTGGTCGAAACTGTTTACATTCCATACAAATCCCTGGAACATAACCTTGTTCTCGAAATGTGCGAGAAGTGCGCCAAGAGACTTAGGGTCAAGTGCATCACCGATAATGATGCTTGAAGGACGTCCACCCTTGAAGTTCTTGCTGAGATTGTCATCCTTCTTGCCACAGGCAAATGCTACAATCTGAGCTGCAACATTGGCACAGAGCTTCTGCTGGCTGGTGCTGCCCTGAATATCTACATCGTTTTCAATCTGGCTGTTGCGGAAGCCGATAAACTGAAGCGGAACTATATCTGTTCCCTGGTGAAGCAACTGATAGAAACTGTGCTGTCCGTTTGTTCCCGGCTCACCGAAGATAACAGGTCCTGTTACATAATCAACAGGCTCACCAAAGCGGTTAACGCTCTTACCGTTTGATTCCATATCCAGCTGCTGAAGGTGTGCAGGGAAACGGTTGAGTGCCTGTGAGTAAGGAAGAACTGCTGTGCTTGGATAGCCGAGTACGTTTCTCTCATAGAATCCGATAAGTGCATCAAGCATTGCAGGATTCTGTAAGAGATCCTTATTTGTTGCAAGCTTATCCTCTGCTGCAGCACCATCAAGGAAATCTGCAAAAACCTTTGGTCCGAATGCAAGAGAAAGAACCGCTCCGCCTACACCTGAAGTTGATGAGTAACGTCCACCGATATAATCATCCATATAAAATGCTGTGATGAAGTCATCACTGTGTGCAAGAGGTGATGTCTCTGAGGTAACAGCAATCATGTGCTTTGCCGGATTGAGACCTGCCTTCTTGAGAGCGTCCATAA
>DGVW01000105.1 GCA_002396005.1 Oribacterium sp. UBA4274 | reverse complement strand
TATACTCTCTTGATGTATGTCTTAACTTCTGAACGGATAGCCTTGTTACGCTCATATCTTGTAGCTGCTACAAGGATTCTCTTCTTAGCGGATTTAATGTTTGCCATGGAAATATCTCCTTTCGATTGATATCAATATCTATTATGCTGGTTTCAAATACCGGACACGGACAGTTTGAAACACACGCTCAACTATCATATATAAAACGCCTATCGGTGTCAAGATGTTAAATAAAGATAAATATGATTATATTGGCAAAGTACATTAAGTTATGATAGGATATGTGAACAATCTATAAAATTTTGAAATTAATATTTTATTAGGAAGAAACATGGAGATTAAAACTATTGATCAGTCAAAAATCAGAAATTTCTGTATTATAGCTCACATTGACCACGGTAAATCAACATTGGCAGACCGTATCATCGAGATGACAGGTACACTTACGGCACGTGAGATGCAGTCACAGGTACTTGACAATATGGACATCGAGAGAGAACGAGGCATCACTATCAAGTCTCAGACTACGAGAGTTATATATACTGCAAAGGATGGTCAGGAGTACATATTTAACCTTATCGATACTCCGGGTCACGTTGATTTCAACTATGAGGTATCTCGAGCTCTGGCAGCCTGCGACGGTGCCATACTTATCGTGGATGCGACACAGGGGATACAGGCACAGACTCTTGCCAATACTTATCTCGCGTTGGATCATGACCTTGAGATCCTTCCGGTCATCAATAAGATCGATCTTCCATCAGCAGATCCTGAGCGTGTTGCCACTGAGGTTGAGGACGTTATCGGAATAGAGGCTATGGATGCGCCGAGGATTTCCGCCAAGACCGGAGAGAACGTTGAAGAGGTTCTGGAAGCTATCGTACAGAAGCTTCCTGCACCTACAGGTTCACCGGATAACCCACTTCAGGCTCTTATCTTTGATTCACTTTATGACAATTACAGAGGTGTAATCATTTTCTGCCGCATCAAGGAAGGCAGAGTCAAGGTGGGAACAAGAATCAAGCTAATGGCCAGCAAGGCCGAGTTTGATGTTACAGAAGTTGGATATTTTGCGCCTGGCAGATTTATCCCATGCGAGGAGCTCACAGCCGGTATGGTTGGTTACATTACCGCTTCCATCAAGGATATCCGTGAGACCCGTGTAGGTGATACAGTGACAGATGCAGCCCGTCCTGCAGAGAAGCCGCTTCCTGGCTACAAGAAGGTACAGTCCATGGTTTACTGCGGCATATATCCGGCAGATACCATGCGCTATCCTGACCTCCGTGATGCTCTTGAGAAGTTACAGCTTAACGATGCTGCTCTCCAGTATGAGCCGGAAACTTCACAGGCTCTCGGCTTTGGTTTCAGATGCGGATTCCTGGGACTTCTCCACCTGGATGTAATACAGGAGAGACTTGAGAGAGAGTATAATCTTGACCTCGTAACCACAGCACCGTCTGTTGTATATCGTGTTTATAAAACAGACGGAACTATGATGGAGCTTTCTAATCCGGCTAATCTTCCTGATCCTGCTGAGATCGATCATATGGAGGAGCCTATAGTTTCTGCGGAGATCATGGTTACACCTGAGTTCATGGGTTCTATCATGACTCTTTGTCAGGAGAGGAGAGGCGTTTACAAGAGTACAGAATACATTGAGGCTAACCGAGCCATCCTTAAGTACGACATGCCTCTTAATGAGATCATCTATGATTTCTTTGATGCCATAAAGTCAAGATCAAAGGGCTACGCTTCATTCGATTATGACCTGAAGGGCTATCAGACCAGTAAGATGGTTAAGCTTGATATTCTCGTAAACAAGCAGGTTATCGATGCCCTTAGTTTCATTGTTCACGCTGATTCTGCTTATGAGCGAGGCAAGAAGATGTGCGAAAAGCTGAAGAATGAGATTCCTCGTCAGCTCTTTGAGATCCCTATCCAGGCAGCTATCGGTGGACACATACAGGCCAGAGAGACAGTCAAGGCTCTCCGTAAGGATGTCCTCGCCAAGTGCTACGGCGGTGATATCTCACGTAAGAAGAAGCTTCTCGAGAAGCAGAAGGAAGGAAAGCGCAGGATGCGTCAGTTTGGTAATGTTGAGATTCCGCAGAGTGCTTTCATGTCCGTGCTCAAGCTGGATTCTGAATAATGACAGAGAATGTCAGAGCCTCCGAAAGGGGGCTCTTTTATATAGTCATAACTGCGAGTTCAGATAATATAAAATAAAAGAAGTACAGGTTATGACTTATATAAGTATTTTATGTATGTAACCTCGTTGAAAACATGTTTTTTTAAGACTATACTTTATAAATAAGTCGACAGGATTTATGACGTGAAAGGAGATTTTCAACATGGCTAAAAAGAACCTTGATTGGGCAAATATAGGTTTTTCTTATCATGTAACTGATAAGAGATATGTTTCAAATTATAAAGACGGAAAGTGGGATGAGGGTGCTCTCATTGATGATCCTAATGTAACACTTAACGAATCAGCATGCGTACTTCAGTACTGTCAGCAGGTATTTGAAGGCTTAAAGGCATATACCTGGGAGGATGGCTCTGTAGTATGCTTCCGTCCCGACCTTAATGCGGACAGAATTTATGAGTCAGCTCAGAGAATCGAGATGCCTCCGTTCCCTAAGGAGAAGTTTATCGATGCCGTAGATCAGGTTGTAAAGGCTAATATTGACTGGGTTCCTCCATATGGTTCAGGTGCTTCATTGTACCTTAGACCTTATGAGTTTGGTTCAGGCGTTGTTATCGGTGTTAAGCCTGCAACAGAGTACCAGTTCAGAATTTTCACAACTCCTGTAGGACCATATTATAAGGGCGGCGCAACACCTATCGCCATTCTTGTATCGGATTATGACAGAGCAGCACCTCGCGGAACAGGTTCTGTTAAGGCGGGACTTAACTATGCGATGAGCCTTCATTCATCAGTTCTTGCTCATCAGGCAGGTTATGCAGAGAATCTTTATCTCGACCCTGCAACCAGAAGCTATGTTGAAGAGACAGGCG
>DGVW01000011.1 GCA_002396005.1 Oribacterium sp. UBA4274 | reverse complement strand
CTTTGAGGTTGGTAAGCGTCATAATCTTCCTGAATTGAACATACTTAACGACGATGCAACTATCAATTGTCCGGGATCCAAGTATGATGGTATGGATCGTTATGAGGCTCGTAAAGTTATGGTTCAGGATCTCAAGGATCTTGGATTACTTGTTAAGATTGTTCCGACCAGGCACAATGTAGGAACACATGACAGATGCGGTACTACAGTTGAGCCTATGATCAAGCCACAGTGGTTTGTTAAGATGGCAGAGATGGCTAAACCTGCTATCAAGGCTATAGAAACAGGTGATTTACAGTTTGTTCCTGAGAACTATTCAAAGACATATCTTCACTGGCTTGAGAATATTAAAGACTGGTGTATCTCCAGACAGCTTTGGTGGGGTCACAGGATTCCGGCATATTATTGCGATGATTGCGGTGAGATGGTAGTTTCTGCTCCCGCTCCTACAGTTTGCCCTAAGTGCGGATGCACACATCTTACACAGGATCCTGATACGCTGGATACATGGTTCTCAAGTGCATTATGGCCATTTGAGACACTGGGCTGGCCTGAGGAGACACCTGAGTATAAGTATTTCTATCCTACAGATGTACTTGTAACCGGATATGATATCATTTTCTTCTGGGTAGTACGTATGGTATTCTCAGGTATAGAGCAGACAGGTAAGGTTCCGTTCAAGAAGGTACTTATCCATGGTCTGGTAAGAGATGATCAGGGTCGTAAGATGAGTAAATCTCTCGGAAATGGTATCGATCCACTTGAGGTTATCAAGACTTACGGTGCTGATGCACTTCGTATGACTCTTCTGACAGGTAACGCACCTGGTAACGATATGCGTTTCTACTGGTCAAGAGTTGAGGCATCACGTAACTTTATGAACAAGGTATGGAATGCATCAAGATTTATCATGATGAATCTTGACAAGGCCGAAATACCGGCTGCTATGCCTGAAACTATAACCATGGCTGATCGTTGGATACTCAGCAAGGTGAACAATCTCGTTCAGGATGTAACCAGAAACATGGAGGCATTTGACCTCGGTATAGCTCTTGATAAGGTTCAGAATTTTATCTGGGAGGAGTTCTGCGACTGGTACATCGAGATGGTTAAGCCGAGACTCTGGAACGAAGATGATAAGACAAAGGGTGCTGCTTTATGGACACTTAAGTATGTTCTTGTAACATCTCTCAAGCTTTTACATCCTTTCTGTCCATTTATCACAGAAGAGATTTTTGATACTCTTACTGATTCAGAGACTCCGCTTATGCGTGAGGCATGGCCTGTATTTGATGATAAGCTCAATTTTGCCAAGGATGAGTCTGAAATCGAGGCAATCAAGGAAGCAGTTCGTGCTATCAGAAATATCAGAACTGAGATGAATGTTGCTCCATCAAGAAAGGCTACAAATTATGTAGTTACTTCTAATGACAGAGTCAGAGAAACATTTGAACACAGTAAGGTATTCTTTGCCACACTTGCATATGCTTCAGAAGTAATTATACAGAATGACAAGAGCGGTATTGCTGATGATGCGGTTTCAGTAGCTATTCCGGATGCCAATATTTACATTCCTTTTGCTGATCTTGTTGATATTGAGAAGGAGAAGGAGAGACTTCAGAAGGAGAAGCAGAAGTGGGAAGCTGAGATCAAGCGTTCCGAAGGTATGCTTAACAATGAGAGATTTATCTCCAAGGCTCCTGAAGCTAAGGTACAGGAAGAGCGTGATAAGCTTGAGCGTAACAGGCAGATGCTTAAGCAGGTAGAGGACAGACTCAATACACTCAAATGAAGATTACACTTGTTACAGTTGGTAAAGTAAAAGAAAAATATCTGAGAGATGCTATAGGAGAGTACTCTAAACGTCTTTCTGCTTACTGCGATATCAGCGTTGTAGAAGTTCAGGATGAAAAAACTCCTGATCATGCACCGGCTGCTGTTGAAGATAAGATAAAGGAAACAGAGGGAGAACGCATACTGCAGAAGATAAGTGACAGAGCCTTTGTTATAGCCCTTGCCATAAACGGCGATATGCTTAGCTCTGAACAGTTGGCTTCCAAGATCTCAGATCTTATGGTAAAAGGTAATTCTGACATAGTTTTTGTTATAGGCGGTTCCTTGGGATTGGCACCTAAGGTTATGAAGAGGGCTGATTACAGCCTTAGCTTCAGTAAGATGACCTTTCCGCATCAGCTTATGAGAGTCATACTTCTTGAACAGATATACAGAGCTTTTAAGATAAACAGTAATGAACCATATCATAAGTGATATAGCAAAAGGCAGAAAAACGTAATAAAGTAATATAAGTCGGAAAAAGGAGTCTTGGGTTATCCAAGGCTCCTTTTCACAATCTATAATCATACTAATTTATACAATTAAGTAGTTTAATCCCGAAATTAAGCTTTTGATCGAAACGATCATTTAAACTGCAGGCACTAAACAAATAAAAACTAAATAGAGAGAATCATACAACTGACTTGTGTACGATTCCGGAAATATAATCAGGTACATCATCCTTCGGCATATCAAGTACTAGAGCAAGCTCATCATACAGGATCCCCTCTGCCTGCTGCATATAATGAGTATCTGTTAAAGTAAGCTTTTTTCCCTGACTGATGCGTTCTTCCTTACGTACATACAATGTTTTGATAACTCTCATTAATTCGTCAGGGTCACAACTGCGAATGCACTCTTTATAAGCATCCTCACGCTGCTTGTTGTTTTTGATGTCCAAAACACTGATATCCGGAACAGTTTTGATAAATTCCTGCGCTTCGTCTCTCGACATGATACGTCGCATGTTGATCTTGGCTGCATCAACCGGAGCGTAAACAGAACCTGTTGGTTTGTCATATGGCTGCATTACATAATACTCTTTGTTTTTTGAAACGCCATCCATATTAAGTGTTGTTGTGTCGATGATTTTGTGTATGCCTTTACATCCGTAAACTACATAATCACCATTTTTAAACATAATACCTCCTTTGATTTATAGTAAAACAAGAAACAACTACATAAATTTAAATTTTAATCACGAATCTTTGTAAGAAAATATTTAAAAGAAAAGATATTGACAATTAAACTCTAAATTCATATATTATATATTTTACATTTTTTGTAAAAACTTTCAAAGTCAATTTTGCACAATTTAGATATAAAATTTTTTCCATTTGTTGCTATGATTTCAGCTGTGGGATATACTCTACTGTGGTTGTTTGTGAAAATTATAAAAAATCAAATCTTGTATATTTTTAAGTTTTTTATAATAGAAATTAAGCTTTATCATTAGTAATAGGAGATATATGTGATGATAGAAAAAGTAATTGATACGTGTATAAAGTATAAGCAGATTATCAGTTATCTTATTGTCGGTGTTATGACTACAATTGTAAGTCTTTCAGTATATTATATTTGTGTTTCCACTTTTCTGGATCCGGGGTCACCTGTGGAGCTGCAGGCTGCCAATGTTATTTCCTGGATAGCAGCGGTGACATTTGCCTATTTCACTAACAGAAAGTATGTGTTTGAGAGTGATTCCAGGGATTACATTAGTGAGGCTTCAAAGTTTTTTGCTTCACGTGCAGGTTCTCTTATGATTGATATGGCTATAATGTTTGTGACAGTAAGCATTTTTCATATGAATGATAAGATAGCGAAGCTTATAACTCAGGTGGTAGTCACCGTCGCCAACTACATTTTAAGTAAATATCTTGTATTCAATAGACGATAAGTTAAGGAGCTTTATAATGAATTCAAATTTTATAAAGAGTAAAAAAAGTTATGTCTTGGCTTTTCTCTTTCCTGTCATTTCGATGATTCTCATTTTCTTCTTCAGAGGAATCTTTCCATTTGGAGATGAGACCTTTCTGCGTACCGATATGTATCATCAGTATGCACCCTTTGCCTCGGAGTTCAACTACAAATTACAGCATGGAGGTTCCTTGCTCTATACCTGGGATGTAGGTTTGGGTATTAATTTCACAGCCTTGTATGCCTATTATCTCGCAAGCCCTCTTAACTGGCTGCTTGCTTTGTGGCCCAAAGGTCTCATACTTGAGTTCATGACCTACATGATCGTTCTCAAGATCGGTTTATCCGGTATTACCATGTGCTACTATCTGAGGCACCATTTCCCTGAGAAAAACCTTGGATGTGCCTTTTTTGCTGTGATCTATGCCATGTCAGGATATGTTTCTGCATATAGCTGGAACTGGATGTGGCTGGATTGTATAGTTCTGTTTCCGCTTATCATGCTTGGCGCAGAGAAGCTGATAAGAGGAGAGAGCGGGATGCTTTACGTTATTTCTCTGGGGCTCAGTATTCTTTCCAACTACTACATCTCCATAATGATATGCATTTTTATGGTGATATATTTCATAAGTGAAAATTTCAACAATGGTTGCGATAGTTTTCAAACATTTATAGTTCGTTCCATAAGATTTACCATATATTCACTTATAGCCGGCGGACTTGCTGCGGTAACCCTGATTCCGGAGATATTTGCACTTCAGCTGACTGCCTCCAGTGACATCAACTTTCCGAAGGTTGCCCAACAGTATTTTACCATTATAGATATGTTTGCGCGCCAGATGCCGATAGTGGAGACTGAACAGGGACTGGATCACTGGCCTAATATCTATGCAGGAGCGATGGCATTTATCATGCTTCCGCTGTATTTTATAAGCAACAGAATCAGAACCAGGGAAAAGATCATTAACGGTATTCTGCTTATTTTCTTTTTTCTGAGTTTCAGCATCAATATGCTTAATTTCATATGGCATGGATTTCATTATCCGAATTCATTGCCATGCCGACAGAGTTTTATATATATCTTTCTGGTGCTCATAATGTGCTACGAAGCATATATTTGGCGTAAACATGCTTCACTAAAGGATATCAGTATTTCATTTGCTGTTGGACTTGGCTTTATACTTATAGCTCAGAAAGTAGTAACAGACGATGCCATAAAGTGGTACACCTTCTATGTCACTATTGCGTTCATGCTTATTTATTACCTGTTCCTGTATCAGGATAAGCTTAAAAAGCTCAGCGTAGATATAGCGGCGATATTGCTGGTATTTGTACTTTTCCTTGAGCTTACCATCAATATGGCTGTGACATCAGTTACAACTACCTCAAGGGAGTCATATACTGCTGACAATAAAGATGTTATCGAGCTGGTTAAAGACATAAAGGAAAGGGATCAGAGCTTTTACAGATTTCAAAAGATCACACGTAAAACCAAGGATGACGGCGCCTGGATGAATTTTCCAAGTGTTTCACTGTTTTCCTCCACAGCCTATGCGGCATGCTCCGATTTCTTCAAGTCCATGGGCATGGAGGCTTCCACCAATGCTTACTCCATAACAGGTTCTACACCACTTATGGATATGCTGTTTTCAGTCAAGTACGGAATCTACAGTCAGGACCCGGAAGCTCCGGAAGAATCAGCTCTTAAGTTTATACGTTCCGAGGGTGATACATCCATTTATGAAAATGCTTACTCATTACCCCTTGGATATGTGTTTTCCGATGAGGAACTTGCTGATTGGTCCATAGACATGGGAACACCTGCTTATTCCCAGAACAGTCTATGTGATGCTCTCGAGACCAATCCGGTTCTGGTAAATGTTCTCGGTACCTTTGATGGTAACAAATATGTGTTTACAGCAGGCGTGTCAGGTGACTATTATGCATATGTAAACAATGCTTCCATAAAGGAAGTCAGAGTTGATTACGGTATAAGGGACAAAAAGACTTCAAATGTTGACAGAGGTTTCTTTGTCGAGATAGGTCATCTTGATGCCGGTGATATCATTACCCTGAAAAATGAAACCAACGATCAGAGCATGGATGCAGATATTTATTATTTTGACTACGCTGCACTGAAAGAGGTTTACGATAAGCTGAGTGACGAAGGCTGGAATGTTACTACATGGGAGGATACTTATCTTGCCGGAGACATAACCTCAGCACAAGGTGGAGTGATGATGACATCTATTCCGTATGATGAGGGCTGGACAGTATACGTTGACGGTGTCAAAACAGAGCTTTCCAAAGTGAAGGATGCATTTATAGGAGTACGACTTCAGCCGGGAACACACACGATTGAGATGAAGTATTTCCCTAGAGGACTTAAGGCCGGTATCCTTATCAGTTTATTGAGCATTCTGTCTCTTGTTTTGATAAGCATAATCATAAAACGCTTTGGTTACCTTGATGAACTGCTTCCGGAAGAGTTTGTGGACGAGCCTTTTGACTTTATAGATGAACCTGATGAAAGCATAAAAGAGGAACAAAATGCTGCTCAGGTTTATGACTCTGCGCAGGAACAAGATACAGAGGATACCGATCCGGAAATATGAAAATGTAAATATTGAGTACCAGATATTCATTTTAATTATTTAACAATACACTCTGTCTGTAGTAAGATACAGACAGGGTGTTTATTTATGTAGTTATGACTATATCAACATCCTCATACCAATAGTTTATCGATGACGGAGGATAGGAAATGAAGCTGTGGGGTGGCAGATTTACAGAGGCAGAGGATGCTCTGACTGAGGCATTTAATGAGTCTTTAAGCTTTGACAAACGTATGTATAAGCAGGATATCAAAGGCTCTATTGCCCATGCCAGAATGCTGGGAAAGCAGGGAATCATCACTACAGAAGATTCAGATGCAATAGTTAATGGTCTGGAAGGCATTCTTAAAGATATAGAGGAAGGCAGGCTCGTTATAGAAGGAGATGCGGAGGATATCCATAGCTTTATAGAGGCTGAACTTACAGAGCGTATCGGTGAGGCCGGAAAACGTCTTCATACAGGAAGAAGCCGTAATGATCAGGTGGCTCTGGACATGAAGATGTACACACGTGATCATCTAGATATGATGATGGGTGATCTTCAGTCTCTTATTGAGGCTTTTGACAGGCTGATTGCCGAAAATGCAGAAACTTTTATGCCGGGATTCACACATCTTCAGAAAGCACAGCCTACAACTCTTGCTCATCATATGGGTGCCTACAAGGAGATGTTTCAGAGAGATTTAAGCCGTCTCGGAGATACAAGAGACAGATTAAATGAGTGTCCGCTTGGGGCAGGTGCATTTGCAGGAACAACATATCCTCTGGATAGAGAGTATACTGCAAAGAAGCTTGGATTCCGTAAGCCTACCAACAATTCCATGGATTCTGTTTCAGACAGAGATTACCTTCTTGAGTATGTATTTGATCTTGCAACCATACAGATGCATCTCAGCCGTCTCAGTGAGGAAATCATCATCTGGAATTCCAATGAATATCAGTTTGTGAGAATCTCTGATGCATATTCCACAGGTTCGAGCATTATGCCGCAGAAGAAGAACCCGGATATAGCAGAACTCATCAGAGGAAAGACAGGACGTGTGTATGGCGCCTTACAGAGCCTTATGGTGGTTATGAAAGGACTGCCTCTTGCCTATAATAAGGATATGCAGGAGGACAAGGAGTTTGCATTTGACGCAATGGATACTGTTGCAAATTCAGTGAAGCTTATGCAGGGTATGCTGAGCACCATTACCTGGAACAAGGAGAGGATGGAGGATTCGGCAAAACGTGGTTTTACCAATGCTACTGACGTTGCAGATTACCTCGTACGTAAGGGTGTGCCTTTCCGTACAGCTCATGGATATGTGGGAGAACTTGTTCTTCTTTGTGAGGAGAAAAAGTGTTCCCTTGATGATCTGAGCCTTGAGGACTACCGCAAGGTATGTGATAAAATCGATGAGGACATCTATAGTGCCATATCTCTCGAAACATGTGTTAAAAACCGTAGAACCAAGGGAGCTCCGGGAGAGCTGCTTGTGACTGCATCAGAAGACTGATGTTTTTCACTTCTTACTTGTGATGCGGATTATAAGATAATATGTATTTTAAACTGTAGCGGATTTGTTCCGGTGCAGTTTATTTTTTATAAATACAGGTCATACCTGATATCACCTAAAAGTGTGTATAAATATGCCTTATAAAACCGTTTAACCGCACATTTATGCAATTAAAAATGACTAAATATGCATTTTTATACAGAAAGTGCTTGCATTTTTATAAAGATAAGCGTATTATCCAAACAGCAGCAAAGTTATCGGATGAAATTTCCGATATCAATATAATTCAAGAACTTTTTGATGGAGTGCTTACCACACTTCCGTGATGCTTGGCATTGTAAAATCAGAAAGTCTTTATAAGGAGAAAAGATATGAGCAATCTTACACCAAAGAACAACACACAGGGCGAGAAAGTAGTACTCGCATATTCCGGCGGACTTGATACAACAGCTATTGTACCTTGGCTGAAAGAAACATTTGGCTATGAGGTAATATGCTGCTGTGTAGACGTAGGACAGGGCAATGAGCTTGATGGACTTGCTGAGAGAGCTAAGCTTTCAGGTGCGGCAAAGCTTTATATCGAAGACATTACCGATGATTTCTGTGATAATTACGTTGTACCTTGTCTTCAGGCAGATGCAACATATGAAAATAAATATTTACTTGGTACATCTATGGCAAGACCTGCAATTGCCAAAAAGCTGGTTGAGATTGCTCGTAAAGAAGGAGCTAAAGCTATATGTCACGGAGCTACAGGAAAGGGCAACGATCAGATCCGTTTCGAGCTTTCCATCAAGGCTCTTGCTCCTGAGCTTGACATCATCGCTCCATGGAGAA
>DGVW01000063.1:636-8625 GCA_002396005.1 Oribacterium sp. UBA4274 | reverse complement strand
ATCTCCTCCTGAGGAAGACTGTGCTTTCCGGATCTTTTCCCAACATATATTCGTTTTGTTTTCTGAGGAATCCGGGAAAGAACTTCCACAGCCAGAAGATCATCATAAACTATGACATCAGCATTACTTACAGCATCAAGACCTTTTAGGGTTATAAGACCTTCTCCGCAGCCTGCTCCCACAAGGGTAACCTTACCTGAACGGTTTCCGGTTAATTCCCTTACCATATCATCACAAACACTCTTATGGTTCTTGACCTTACCTGTCCGCTCGCATTTTTTGCCCCTGAACATAGCCGAAATACGAACTTCTTCTCCATCTATCTCTGCATGTGCTCCCACGGGAAGAGTGCAGTCCGCTTTCATCCTGCTGAAAAGATATCTTTCTATTCCGAATCGAAGCTTCGTTACCGGATCAGATATTCTGTCAAGAAGCTCCACGATCTCCCTATCTTTTTCACGACATTCCACTGCGATCATTCCCTGACAAACGGCAGGGATGCACTCCCTGATATCAAGTCTTCTGATGTCATATTCCTGAAAATCCAAATCAAGCCTGTCCAGCGCTGCTGCCGCAACAACAATGGCAGTGTACCGGCCTTCACTTAATTTTCTGAGTCTCGTGTCAACATTACCACGGAGGTTTTCAAAAACCGCCTTCGGAAAAAGCTGTTCTAATTCACTTATCCTTCTGGGGCTTCCTGTGCCTATGACCATAGGTTGTTCAGGTTCCGCGCCCTTTAATGTCACAAGGCAATCCCTTGCGTCGCCTCTCTTTGGCACGCCGCCTATCACCAGCCCCTCTCCCAGATCATATGGAAGATCCTTTGCGCTGTGAACAGCGATGTCAGCATTACCCTCAATAAGTTCCGTCTCAAGAGAACGTATAAAAAGCCCATTCCCTCCTATTTTGGATAGTGCATCCTTTTGATTATGATCCCCTTTGGAGTGAACTACCTTGATCTCATAGTCTATATTTTCTTTCTTAAGAAGGCCGCAAACTATATCTGTCTGAGCCAGAGCGAGCCTGCTTCCTCTGGTTGCAATGATTAGTTTTTTCATAATGCAGAATAATCAGCAAATGTAGTTTTTAACAAGTGGATAAATACGATTATAGGTTACTGCAGCCAAAGCGCAGATTATAAAATCCGGAATGACAGTGCTCAGAAACCATACTTCAATAAGTGCAACTACGCCGATGGATTTTCCGTTTGTGAGAACATAGTTATACATTATGAAATAGTATAGAAGCCCAAAGAAATAATATGCCATCTCACCAAGAAATGCGGCAAGTATGAGTTTTCCCATACCTTTTCCGCTCTTACTTTCAGTAACGAAACCGCTGATCCAGGCTGCGGCTATGAATCCGATTATAAATCCGAAGGTCGGCTTCATCATATACTGGATACCGCCACCATGTGCAAAAACCGGAACTCCCATAAGCCCTACCAGCACATAAGCAAGCACACTATAGAAACCATTTTTGCTGCCGAGGAACATCCCTGCCATAACAGCAAAAAATATCTGTAGCGAAAATGTCACCTGCCATATTCCGATTGGGAGCATGATCTTTATAAATGCTCCTACAGCCATGAGTGCTGTGAAAAGACCACATAAGACAAGTGATGTCGATTTAGTTATATTCAGATTCTTTGTCATTTCCTTTCCCCTTCTTTTCCCTAAAATAAAATTCCTAAATCCACAAAATGATAGATAGATTATATCATGTATAAGTTCTTATTTCTATCGCAGTAATCCCACCGACCGACGTGAAAATAGAAAGCAATATAGAGCTGAAACTAAGATCAAAGTTCTGTGGTATTAATCTTTATACTTTTTATCTTTTTATATACGTTTGTAATAAATGCCGGAATTTGTGTAAAATGATATTCAGTAAGGAATATTCATGGAGGAAAAAAGCATGCCTAAGGTAAGCATAATTGTCCCTATTTACAATGCCGAAAAAGCCGTCAGGAAATGTATAGAGAGCATACTGAACCAGGAGTACAAGGACTTTGAACTTCTTCTCATGGATGACGGAAGTAAGGATTCAAGTCCTTCAATCATAGATGAATATGCAGAAAAAGATGGCAGAGTGAAAGCTATCCATAAGAAAAATTCCGGAGTTTCCGATACAAGAAATCAGGCCATAGATATGGCAGAAGGTACTTACATCCAGTTTCTTGATGCAGATGACTGGATAACTCCTGATGCCACAAAACTTCTGGTCCGTGCTATAGAGGATGCAGAAGCAGACATGGTCATCGCAGATTTCTACCGCGTTGTGGGAGAACATCTTTCGAAAAAAGGAGACATTGACACCGACCGGATTCTGACAAGAAAAGATTATGCGGATTATATGCTATCTAACCCCGCGGATTACTACTATGGTGTCATCTGGAATAAGTTTTACAAGAAAGAACTACTGGACCGCTACAAACTCAGAATGGATGCTGAGCTTAGCTATTGTGAGGATTTTATTTTTAATATGGAATATCTGCTTCATGCAGAACATATCGCAGTGGTTAAATCACCGATCTACTATTATGTGAAAACTGAGGGATCATTAGTCTCACAAAATATGAACCTGACGAAAATCATTAACATGAAAATGAATGTGTTACAGTACTATGACAGGTTCTACAGAAATGTATTTGATGAAGATGAGTACGATCTTAGAAGAGCTGAAATTGCCGGCTTCCTGGTGGATTTTGCAAAGGATGACTTTGTTATCCCCGGGACTCCAGTTTCAAAAAAACTTGGCACAGAAACGGTATCAGTTCAATATCATCCAGATGAACGCGCCACTGTTTTTTCCGACAACTATTACAAGGATAAGCTTATTGAATACTATCTTAATCCCATTTCTTTACAGAATGATCTAAAGTTCGAGGATGTGCGGATACTGCTTTACATGCACCTGACAGGAAGCCCAGTAACTGAAAAGATGGTAATGGATTACACCAGACTTCCGCTTGTTACGGTTGTTGCATCCCTTCAGAAAATGAAATCAAGACATTTCATAAAAAGCATTCGTCCTACCCAGGATGAAGCCAATGCCTCCTTCTCGGAAAGATACCGCGCATTCTATGTTTTAGATGACGCGAAACGCATAGAAGACCAGCTTGACGAAGCCTTAAGGGATTATGACGCCCTTAGATATCAGGGACTTTCCGAAAAAGAGATAGCCACACTAAAAGACCTGGAAAAAAGAACTGTTGAAAATATCAAAACCTTTCTCAGGGCGAACGGGTGAGATTGCTGATCCCAGCAAAAACGGGAGCACTATATCTATAAGTATTTTGCTCCCATAACTGCAATTATTATGATCTGCAAGATCATTATAACAGGGATACCGTATCTGAAATACCAGTGTCTGGTTTTATGATGAAAGAAATGCATTCCAAAAAAAGCTCCTATGCTGCCTCCGATCATCGCTACCAGAATAAGGTCTTTCTCTTTTATCCGCCATTTTCCTTTTCGTGCTTTTTCTTTATCAATACCATACATCAGAAATGCTACTGCATTGATAACTATCAAGTATATATACTTCATAATTTCATCCTCAGGATTCTGATGTATGATTCTCTCTTGAGATTTCTTCCCTCATCATAGCAGACTTTCCAGCCGCATCCTTTTTTGAATTCCATAATCCTCCTCCCAGTAAGTATGGAAATACAGGTGCCCTATTTGATAATGCTAATGATAACACAAATTCACTTTCATATCATAATTTGCTTCAGCCTGATAGTAACTGCCAATTGTTGTCGGAGCATTAAAGAGAGCCGATAAGAGATAACTCTTTATATTCCTTATCTTGGTTGTACTCTGCTTCATGCACTCTAGAACATACTCAATATGGCTGCTGTTCAGTTTAAGAAATTTCGATCTCACAAGTTCTCCTGGATACTTATTCTTTGATATCCAGATGATGTCGTTCTTGTTGATTACAGTTTCAATTATAAGGTCATAAATCCCGTCAATAACCTCTGCATCATGTGGGTAGCGGATTTTCATCAACGATAGTTCCAGGTTCTCCCGGATTCTTTCTGCATATGCTAAATACTCAGCATTCAATGTCTGATCTATCTGATCGATATGATATTTATTTAAATCAGTATTATTTATATTATTATAATTAGCATTGGTTTTTCCAAAGTCTGGACTTGGGTTTTTCAAAGGTCTAGACATTGATTTTTCCAAAGTCTTGACATTGGTTTTTCCCATGTCTGAAACCTTATCTTTATCAGACTTCTTTTCATCTTCTTTAGACATTGTTTTTTCAAAGGTCTGAGATATATTTTCTTCCTGCACAAAATTCTTTAAATATATGATTGTCGGCTTTCCTTGTCCCTGCTTCTTACGTTCGATAAGTTGAAATTGCTCAAGATCTTTAAACAGTGCACCAATCTTATTTTCTTTACAGTTCAGCATTTCCATTGCATCCTGCTGTGAAAAGTATATATATGCCCTGTTTTCAGCATCAAACCACTTATTTTTCAGTGATAATGACATTCTATCAAGCATTAGTCCATAAAGGACCTTAGCTTCAACACAAAGCTGCTTGAAATAATCATTGGTAAATAGAAGCTTAGGTATTCTGTAAAAGCTAAGCATGTCAGATTCTTGACCTTTGAAATAGTCAAATATGATTCTTTCGCTCAACTTCTTTTCCTCCCTTGTATAGCGTTCTGTATCTCTCTATGCGGTTCAGTGGTGCAATTTCTGCACTACCCAACAGATCTAAGTATTCTTCTATTGAAATTTTTTACATAGATTTTGCTTGGTTTCCCTTTAACCTGGTGCTTACAAATAAGGCCAATTTTTTCCAGTTCCTTCATACAATCAATAATTGTATGCTTAGAAAAATTAATATCCTCTTCTAGCTGGCTTAATGGGTATACAATATATACTCTGTTTTCTTCGTCTAACCAGTTATTTTTCGATGCCTCGTTCATCCTGTCCAGCAAGACTGCATATAACATCTTTGCTGATACTGATAGATCTGAAAATGTCTTTCCGGTCAATAATTCTTTTGGGATAACTACAGATGCAAACTGTCCTGCATTTGTTCCATAAAAGTAATCCATCATTCTTTAACTCCCTCTCCCTGATTCTTTTTCCACTGTTCCAGTAAACCTATAATCACCCTTTCTATTTCTGCGCTTGAATAGAAAGTCGGAAAATACTTATTAAGTTTTCTCTCAGAAAATGTAATCTTTTTTCTAACCTGTGGTATTGCTCTTCCTTTGATCAATATGTCTATCAATTTATCTTGTGTTAATGAATCATCATCTCTATACGCTCTCAAATCCATAAGCTGTTCTTGTTTTATCATTCCATTTTCACAGATATACTCCAAAATCCATTTCTGATAATTATTATTTAGATATGAAATCTCCTGGCCAACATTGAGCGCCAAACGACCTGCATCGACTAATTCAAGCAATTGGGGAATCAGGAAGGTAAGTCTTATATATCTATGAACCTGAGATTTTTTAATCCCCATTGTCTCGCCTACAACTTCTGCCGAAGTTAACTTTGTCCACTCAGTGGACAAAGTTAAATCCGATCGACTTCCCCTATGATTCATGGCATCCATTTTCATTTTCAGAGAAAATGCTCTTTCACTTGGAAGAATCTCTTCCCTCTGCATGTTTGAATCTACCATCGCGATAGTTGCATCATCATTAGTCATTTCTTTTATGATTGCCGGAATCTTTCTAAGACCAACTCTTTTAGCAGCATGCAGTCGTCTATGTCCGGAAATCATTTCATAGGTTCCCTGGTCATCTGGTCTTACTAATACAGGCGTCAAAACACCATTTTCTTGTATACTCTCTACCAGTTCCTCCATACTTTCATCATCAACTACTTTGAAAGGATGGTTTTCAAATGGATAGATACTCAGGACATCTAAATCAACAGTACCTTCAGTACTTGGAGCGCCTAATAATTCATCCACACTGGTAAGCTTTATCTTTTTTCCGACTCTACACGGCATGACTCATTACCTCCTTTATCAATTCGGTATATGCAAATGCTGCTTTTCCTTTCGGATCATATACATACAAACTACTTCCGGTTGCACTGATCTCTGCAACTCTTACTGAAAGTGGTATTTCGATAGGGAATACATTTACGCTCGAAGAATAAACATCATAGATTTGGGAAGCTATATCCTTTGCATAATTTGTCCTATGATCGACCATTGTGATCAGAATCCCTTCTATAGTTAATTTTGGATTCAATTGACGTTTTATTCTTCCGATTGTTTTAATTAACTGCTGTAGGCCTTTCACAGGAAGGTAAGCAGCTTGTACCGGGATAAGAACTGAATCAGCACAGGCAAGTGCATTTATAGTCATCATTCCTAAGGATGGCATACAATCTATTATTATGTAGTCATAATACGCTCTGGCCTTATTGACATATTCTCTTAATATTGTTTCCCTGCTTATAACTCCCGTAAGTGTTATTTCCAAACTTGATAATTCGATGTTTCCTGGCAGTATATCTACACCTTCTGCATGATGTATCAAACCATGACGAACATCTATAGATTCATCATTAATAATATTGATCATTGCCGTTGCTAAGGAGTACTCAAGACTGTCCGGCTCATCACACCCCAAACTAATTGTCAAAGAACCCTGAGGATCTGCATCTATAAGCAAAACTTTTTTATCGTTTCCAGCAAGGCCTATACCTAAATTCACACAGGTCACGGTTTTTCCGACTCCGCCTTTTTGATTTGCCACCGCAATTACTTTACACATAGTTAACATCCCCTCTCATTAAAGGACTCTATAAAAGCATCCAGAATCTCAGTATTTACCAATACAATTCGTTTTACTTTTCTAATGGCATTTGCATCTTTGGCCAATTCCTGGAATGTATGCTTTCCCATGGAATACAGCTCTGCACCCTCTGCATACCTTACATATTTCTTTTTCCCCGATTTAACTAATTCCTTAATATCATTAGTCGTAGTTCTGTTTTTTGGCATTTCTTGCTTCTCCTTTCTTTTGTCTTCTTCTGAATAGTATTCTTCCAAATATTTATCTAGTTTTTCCTGATCCACTAACGCTGTCTTACGTAATTTGATATTTGCTTTAGCTTCCTTGGCTATTTTTACAAATGTCCAATAAGGCATGCTGTACTGTCTGGCTCCATCCTGATAAGTGATGTAACGACACTTTTTTTTACCTAAGTATTTGTCTAAATCTGGCGGTGATTTCATGATTTCTTCTATCCCTCCTGTGATTGTTTTATGTGCTGTTACAAATTCGATTAATATGTCCACTCACCTCATTTCTATTTCTGAAAGAAATATGCGGACAAAAAAAGCCCCGTATTTTCCATCGTTAGAAAATACGGGGCTATACCCATCTCTATGTGAACCGACTGTTCCGAAACGCATTTTTGAAGAAATTACATCAAAAATACCTATCGCTTAACTGTCCATAGAGTAAATCTTTTATTGTTAGTTTAGTCCATACATGTCCAAGGAAATCCATCTTTATCCAAGGAAACTGAAGTATATCTGTGTTCTATTTGGTCTTCTTTGGACCGCTATGGATTAATAGTCATCCATATAAATCCGTACATTAATTGAGCGTTTTCATCGTCGGGAACAACAACACATCTCTAATCGCTGCACTATCTGTCAACAGCATAACAAGTCTGTCGATTCCATATCCGATACCACCGGTAGGCGGCATACCGATTTCCATAGCGTGAAGGAAGTCCTCATCTGTATGGTTGGCTTCCTCATCACCTGCCTCAGCAAGTGCATCCTGAGCCTTAAAACGCTCTCTCTGATCGATAGGATCATTAAGCTCTGAGTAAGCATTACACATCTCACGTCCATAGATGTAAAGCTCGAAACGTTCTACCTTTGAAGGGTCTGACGGCTTCTTCTTTGTAAGAGGTGAGATCTCAACAGGGTGATCCATGATGAATGTAGGCTGGATCATCTTCTCCTCGC
>DGVW01000063.1:0-576 GCA_002396005.1 Oribacterium sp. UBA4274 | reverse complement strand
TCTCCTCGCAGAATGTCTCGAAGAAGAGGTTCTCGATATCACCGATCTTGTGATGATCCTCAAACTCGATGTGGTTCTTCTTGGCAAGCTCACGAGCCTCTTCAAGATCCTTAACTGTATCGAAGTCTATACCTGTCTCCTCCTTGATAGCCTCTGTCATGGTAAGACGACGGAATGGCTTTCCAAGGTCAATCTCTGTACCCTGATATGTGATGGTTGTTGAACCGCAAACCTTCTCAGCAAGGTAACGGAACATGGACTCTGTAAGCTCCATCATACCGTTGTAATCTGTATATGCCTGATAAAGCTCCATAAGTGTGAACTCAGGATTGTGACGGGTATCAACACCCTCATTACGGAATACACGGCCGATCTCGAACACTCTCTCAAGACCACCGATGATAAGTCTCTTAAGGTATAGCTCAAGTGAGATACGAAGCTTAACGTCCTCATTGAGAGCATTGTAATGTGTCTCGAATGGACGCGCAGCTGCACCGCCGGCATTGGAAACAAGCATAGGAGTCTCAACTTCCATGAAGTCACGTCCTGCAAGGAAGTTACGGATCTCACTGATGA
>DGVW01000053.1 GCA_002396005.1 Oribacterium sp. UBA4274 | reverse complement strand
TGAAACTGTTTATAGATATCATCTTGAAACTCCTTGAATTTCTGTTCCATACATTTTTCTCCTCATCAATACTGATATTCTGATCATATCATATAATCATATAAACGATTGTATGATTATAAAAAAGTAATATTTTAAGATACCCAAAAAACGAAGGAGCATCTTTTGGTACAAGATGCTTCTTCGTTTCATTATCGTTCATATTTTTTTAACATGGAATAAATTCTTCTTCGAATTCTTCTAAAAACTTACATAACCAAGTGACCGCAATCAACTACAAGTTCTGCTCCTGTCACACAGGCGGCTTCATCACTTGCCAAATAAAGTACACCATTGGCAACGTCTTCCGGTCCTGATATATGCGGTGGTAGAGGATTGTACTGTTTTACACGATCAGCCATGGCCTGATTATCCTTTAAATATCCCTCAAGCATCGGAGTCATGATCGGTCCTGGATGGATAGAATTTACACGAACATTTTTCTCTGCCAGATAATATGCTGCATGCTTTGTCAGAGATCTTCCTGCGCCTTTAGATGCACTATAAGCTGCAGATGCGTTATCGGCATCGCCTGATACAATTCCCGCAAGAGAATTAACATTAACAACTGAGCCTTTTCCGAGCTTTTCAAATTCCGGCATTACTTCCTGGATTCCTATCATGATAGATAAAACGTTGGTTTTGATATAGCGTTCTCTTGTTTCGGCGAATCTCTGCCATGTGCTCAAGATCGCCGTGCTGAATCTCATGATTCAGTGCAGCAATAATTTTATCCTTGCGGCGAAGAAAGTCAGGTCCGGTCAGGTTGGCGCCGGAGATAGTATGATGCGTAATAAAGCTGCAATCACAGGTCAGGTTCTCGATAAAAATCTTCAGTTCGATCAGCATTTCCTTCTCACTCAAAGGCTCAAACTCTCCATGCTGTGATTCCTCAAGCAGAGGTGTTCCGGGGAAAAGAGTCAATCCACCGGTGCCCACCAACATAGGTTTACATTGACTGAATATTTCAGCAGAGTGGACAGCGTGTTCATAGCTGTGTTCTCTTCCTGCGACACCGTTCAGGAAGGTCATCCAGTAGTCGATCCCGGCCTCTTCGAGTTTATGACACTGTTCCAGAATATCCGTAGAGTGATAACCCTTATTGATCCGGTCCAGAGTCCAATCATCGCCACTTTCCACACCAAGGGAAATCTCACGCATTCCGAGATCTTTCAGACTCTTCAACTCTTCCACCATCTTATTTTTCAGATCAGAGACACGTCCCTGTGTGTACATGATCTCGATCTCCGGGAGATATTTTTTTATCATTTCCAATATGGACGCCAACTTGTCGTAGGTCATCACCAGCGGATTGGCGGAAAGAAGCTGAATAGTCTTGGCGTGCGGATCCATTTCTGCTAATTCTTTCAAATCCTCTTCAATCCATTCAATAGGCGACATCTTAAAGGCTGTATCTTTATACATCGTGCAGAATTTACACTTGTTATGTGTGCAGCCCTGTGTTATCTCCAAAATCGGCCATGTTGGCCAATATGGATTCCTGTAAACAGTTCCCGTAAAGTGCATTATTTCAGCCTCAGATCAATAACCATATCCTCTTGCCAGTTCATTCACAATGTCCTCGCAGGAGTCAATAGACTTAATCAGACTTGCGGCACTCGATACCGTATTGATACCGGCTTCCATATCTCCTTTAAGCATACCTTTATAAAAACTTCCTGTGGATGGTTTCAGATTTCCTTTATTGTTTTCTTCGATAGCAGCTTTTGCCACTTTATGGGGTGTACATCTCCATTTAAGATATCCATCAGCTTCCGTTAAAACAATCAACTCATCCGCATCTGTATTTAAGATATCATACTTTGTTGCCTGAGCAGCCCTGCATTCCTTCGAGAGAACAAAGCGTGTTCCGGCATAGACACCTTCGGCACCTATACAAGCACTTGCTTTTGCCATAGCCTCATTCACGATTCCACCCGCCGCAAGCACAGGAATATCCACGGCATCGACAATGAGTGCAGTCTTGACAATGGTACCTGTCGCTTCGACGGGCATTCCACCTCCTTCATCACAGCCAGTGGCTACAAGTATATCCACACCTGCTTCCTCTGCTACTTTGGCTGAAGCTACAGTCGGATACATGTCACGATAGATTATTTTAAATCCTGCTTCTTTCCACTCATGGATCTGATCGGCATCAATTGTTCCAATCGCTGCCAGCACTGGTACTCCTTCTTCCTTACAAACTTCAATGGTAGATCTTGAAAAACCTGCTCCATCAAATGCAGATGTCATGACATTCATACCGAAGGGCTTATCAGTCAGCTCCTTCGTTCTGCGGATCATCTTTCTCATCTCTTCCGCAGTCTCCTCTGGCGTTGCCATTCCTGTTTCAAATCCTGCGTTAAAGCCAAGTATTCCCAAGCCCCCTGCATTAGATACAGCTGCCACAAGTTCCGGTGATGTGATCCATGTCATCGGTGCCTGCACCACCGGCTTTGCAATTCCTAAAATCTCGCATACTCTGTTCATCTTATAACACTCCGTTTTTTATAGCTCTACAACAAAATCTTCGATTGGCTTTCTCTTATAATGCCATGCATTCGCCTTTGCCTTCTCATTCGGATATCCAAGCCCAAGCATCATAACGGGGATCATATGATCCGGAATTCCAAAGGTATCCACAACCGTCTTAGAGTCAAAGCCTCTGATCCAGATGGTATGCACTCCAAGTTCTTCAGCCTCATACATCATCGTTGCTGCAGCAATGCTGGCATCCTGTTCGCCGGAATTGTAGTTCCTGTAATAGCGGTCACCGGGATTAGTCCAAACCTCCCTTGCGTCATAACAGACAAGAATCATCAGAGGAACATTATAGTGAAAATGTGTAACCATCTTCAGCTTGATAATTCCTTCCTCACTGCGGATCAGGTAAAACTTCTGAGGCTGATAATTACATGCCGTAGGAACAACCCTTCCCGCCTCAAGGATTTTATCCAGCTTTTCCTGTTCCACAGGACGGCTGTCAAAAAACCTTTCTGAATATCTGTTCTTTGCAAGTTCCAAAAAATCCATCTTATCCCGCCTCCTCTATAAAATCATTGCGACGATATGTTTTGTTTTCTTTTCATGACCATTCTGACATTGTTACTTGTATATTTAAAGCTACATAATTATGATTATGTATAATATTGCTACATAATTAAATTATTGTTGTGTAAAATAGGTTAGATATGGCTGAGAGAACCAAGTTATGGATTGCTGACAAGATGAAGAACCTTATGAAGCAAAAGCCCATCGATAAGATACGAATAACCGAGATCTGTAAAGTGGCTGAAATCGAACGCACCACCTTTTATTACCATTTCAAGGACAAGTACGATTTAGTCGCCTGGATCTTCTTTCAGGATGCGGAAGGTACAAATATCATTGATGTGAGGGATGCCGCTGCAGGTTTAAAAAAAATGAAACAGGATATCCTGTTTTACAAACGTGCCTATGAAGATACTTCGCAGAATGCCCTATGGCAATATATGCTTGAATACTTCGTTACCGCCTATTCAGAGCTTGCCAAGAAAATGACAACAAGCGACACTCTTAATACAGAGCTTTTGTTTTCAATCAGACTTTATTGCTACGGCTCTGTCGGAATGACCAAAGAATGGGTACTGCGCGACAATATCACTTCTGCAGAAACTCTGGTACAGATGATGTTTAATTCTATGCCGGAGCAGCTTAAAAAGATATATTTTGGATAATAATGACCGGCAGAGAAATTTGCATGACTTAATGCTTAAGATACGCATTTCCTTAAAAGTTGAGCATTAAGTTTTTCAAAAAAAGTGCTCAACTTCTGTTTGCCATACCCATTTTTCGGGTTTGCGACGTAATTACGCCGTTTTTCAGGCATAAAAAATCGAGGTATTATGCAGTTACTTTTTCAAAACTGATAATACCCCGAAATTAAACATTTACCTTTTCAAGTGACGATAACACACCGCCCTGTCAATTGTAATACTAAACGCTCATATGTAAGACTTAATGCTCAAATTTTATTCAGGCGATAGAAGTCCTTTACCGTCTCCCTGGTATATAACGGCTCTTCTGCAGCGTCAATATTCAAGTCGGCAAAGGGATTTCCTGTCTCAGACTCCGGAATTATATCTCCAGGCAGACGGAATCCCGAGGGGTCGA
>DGVW01000016.1:4341-21385 GCA_002396005.1 Oribacterium sp. UBA4274 | reverse complement strand
GTAATCACTGAGTTCAACCCTATGAAGCGCAGAATCATCGGTGACAGAAAGCAGCTTATGACTGCAACAAAGAGAGAGCAGCATGACAAGCTCTTCTCAGAGTTAAAGGTTGGCGATGTTCGTACAGGTGTAGTTAAGAATCTTACTGATTTCGGTGCATTCATTGATCTCGGCGGAGCTGACGGTCTTCTTCATATCTCAGAGATGTCTTGGGGAAGAATCGAGAATCCTAAGAAGATCTTCAAGCCGGGTCAGGAAGTTACAGCTCTCGTTAAGGAGATCAACGGTGAGAGAATTGCTCTTACACGTAAGTTCCCGGATGAGAATCCTTGGAAGGATGCAGAGGTTAAGTTTGCTGTTGGTACAACAGTAAGGGGCAAGGTTGCACGTATGACTGACTTCGGTGCATTCATCGAGCTTGAGAAGGGAATTGACGCTCTTCTTCATGTTTCTCAGATTTCAAAGGAGCATGTAAACAAGCCTGCTGATGTTCTTACAGTAGGACAGGATATCGAGGCTAAGATTGTTGACCTTGATGTTGACAATCGTAAGATTTCACTTAGCATGAAGGCTCTTCTCCCTGATGCAGATCAGAACGAGAATGCTGACGTTGCTGATGTTGATATCGATGCAGTCGGCAAGGCAGAGGCTGATGCAGAGTAATTAAGTGTATTTTAAGGAGTCGGATTATACCGGCTCCTTTTTTTGCAGATGTAAAGTCATCGAAGCATTATATAACCATTCACCATCATATATTCATATTACAGGAGGTTCACCATGGGCATGGAAATCGAACGCAAATTCTTGGTAAAGGAAATTCCTGAAAATCTACATCAATACAATGTACGGGATATCGAACAAGCCTATCTGAATTTCAGTCCGACTATTCGTATACGGCACGATGTCAATAACGAATCGGAAAAGTATGAACTTACATATAAGGGCAGTGGTATTCTGGCTCACGAAGAATATAATCTGCCGTTGGATAAAACATCCTATGACAATCTGATGCAAAAACGTGAGGGGACTGTTATAAAAAAGAAACGCTACATGATTCCTCTGGGAGAACATACTGCTGAGCTTGATATATTTGAAGGTGATTACGCAGGCTACATGTTGGTTGAAGTTGAGTTCAGATCCATTGAAGATGCACACAGTTTCATACAGCCGACATGGTTCGGAGAGGATGTAACACAGTCAGGTGAATACAGCAACTCAAGACTTGCAAGAGGTATCAGGCCACAACAAAAATCCTTGCGATAGCAGGAAGACCATGTTATACTCTTGAATCGGATGTGTTTACGCACGGGAGGAGTATGCGCATTTCCCCTGTGGGTTACATATAAAAATAAAGAAACGATAAGTTTTGGAGGTACTCTTAATGAGCGTTAAAGTTGAAAATCTTGAACACAATATGGCCAAGTTAACCGTCGAGGTTGACAATGCTGATTTCTTAAAGGCCATTGATGCAGCATATAACAAGAACAAGGGCCGTTTCAATCTTCCTGGTTTCCGTAAGGGACATGCTCCTAAAGACATGATTGAAAAGATGTATGGACCGCAGGTATTCTTTGAGGATGCTCTCAATGTAGTACTTGATGACACATATCCAAGTGCAGCAAAAGAGTCAGGCCTTGAGATTGTTTCAAGACCGGAAATCGGTGTAGATCAGATTGGCGCAGATAAGAATCTTATCTATACAGCAACAGTTGCAGTAAAGCCGGAAGTTACTCTTGGTGAATACAAGGGTGTAACAGTTGAGAAGGCTGATACAACAGTTTCTGCAAAGGACGTAAACGACAGACTTAAGCAGGAGCTCGAGAAGAACGCTCGCGTTATCGATGTTGATCGTGCAATCAAGAAGAACGATATTGCAACAATCGATTTCGTTGGTTCTGTTGATGGCAAGGAGTTTGAAGGCGGAAAGGGAGAGGATTACCCTCTTACAATCGGTTCAGGTACATTTATCCCTGGATTCGAGGATCAGCTCATTGGACACAAGGCCGGTGAGACAGTAGATGTCAATGTTACATTCCCTGAGGAGTATGGTGCTAAGGATCTTGCGGGCAAAGCAGCATTATTCAAGACAACAATCAAGTTTGTAAAGGAAAAGCAGGTTCCTGCAGCAGATGATGAGTTCGCATCTGAGGTTTCAGAGTTCGATACTCTTGATGAGTACAAGAAGGATCTTAAGAAGACTCTTAAGGAGGCTAAGGAGAAGTCAGCAGCTACAGCCAATGAGAACAATGTTATCGCTCAGGTTGTTGACAATGCAACAGTTGATATCCCTTCTGCAATGATCGATTCTCAGCTTGATAACATGGTATATGATTATCAGATGAGACTTCAGCAGCAGGGCATTCCTATGGATCAGTACTTAAAGATCACAGGACAGACAGTAGAGCAGATCAGAACTCAGATGAAGCCAAATGCAGAGAGAAACATCAAGACATCTCTTGTAATTGAGGCAGTTATGAAGGCTGAGAACATCACAGTAAGTGATGAGCGTGTTGATGAAGAGTTCAAGAAGATTGCTGAGCAGTACAAGATGAAGTATGAGGATTTTGTAAAGAACATTACAGATGCTCAGAAGGACAGCATGAAGAGAGATCTTGCATTCCAGGAGACTGTAGATCTTCTTGTTTCAGAAGCAAACCTTGTAAAGGCTGAGAAGAAGACAAAGAAGGCTGACAAGGAAGACGCTGAAGCTTAATAGAACTTATTTACATAGTTCATAAAGACTTTATTATCGGGCGATGCAGTTGATTATTCTGCATCGCCCATTTTGTGAAGTGCTGCTTTATTGTTTTAGATAAAATAACATAGTAAAATGATGAAAATGGAGGACGAAATATGAATTTTAGTGATATTACAACAATTCCTTATGTCATTCAGTCAACATCCAGAGGAGAACGCTCCTATGATATTTTTTCAAGACTGTTAAATGAACGTATTGTTTTTCTTGGTGATGAAGTAAATCATGATACCGCATCTTTGGTAGTTGCCCAGTTATTATTCCTTGAGTCAGAGGACCCGGATAAGGATATAAGTCTTTATATCAATAGCCCGGGAGGTGTAATCACTGATGGTATGGCAATCTATGATACCATGCAGTATATCAAGTGTGATGTGTCAACCATTTGTGTCGGCATGGCAGCATCAATGGGCGCATTCCTCTTGGCAGGTGGAACAAAGGGTAAGCGCATGATTCTTCCAAATGCAGAAGTTATGATTCACCAGCCATCAGGCGGTGCGCAGGGTCAGGCAACAGAAATTCAGATTACAGCAGAGTGGATTTTACGTACCAAGAAGCACATGGCAGAGATACTTGCAGCTAACTGTGGTCAGCCTTTCGAAAAGGTCATGGCAGATACAGAACGTGATCATTGGATGACTGCCGAACAGGCTCTCGAATACGGCATCGTGGATCACATCTTTAAGTCACGTGATCTGGGACTTGAAAGCAAGTAATATATATTTTTATACAGAAACAAGTAAGGTTCCTGACGAACCTTACTTATGTATTTTTAGAATTAAAGAGGTACACATATGGCAATGAAACCGGAAGACAAAATCCGCTGCTCATTTTGCGGCAAGTCTGCTAAGCAGGTTCATAAATTAATTGCTGGTCTCAATAACACTTATATATGTGATGAGTGTGTTGATTTATGTCAGGAGATTCTTGACGAAGAGACAGGTACAGATGAAGCAACAACCGACACATCTGATATTCGCCTCTTAAAGCCTAAGGAGATAAAGGATTTCCTGGATGAGTTTGTAATCGGGCAGGACGAAGCCAAGAAGGTTCTCTCTGTTGCTGTTTACAATCACTATAAGAGAATTACATCAAAGATAAAAGATATCGATGTACAGAAATCCAACATACTCATGATAGGTCCTACAGGTACAGGTAAAACTTATCTGGCACAGACTCTTGCCAAGATACTTGGTGTTCCTTTTGCAATAGCAGATGCAACAGCATTAACAGAAGCCGGATATGTAGGTGAAGATGTCGAAAACATTCTTCTCAAGCTTATTCAGGCAGCAGATTATGACATCAAGCGTGCAGAAATAGGTATCATATACATCGATGAGATCGATAAGATAACCAAAAAATCAGAAAATGTATCCATAACAAGAGATGTTTCCGGTGAGGGTGTACAGCAGGCTCTTCTTAAAATCCTCGAAGGAACTGTTGCTTCTGTTCCGCCACAGGGTGGAAGAAAGCATCCTCAGCAGGAGCTTATACAGATTGATACAACCAACATCCTTTTCATTTGCGGCGGAGCATTTGACGGACTTGAGCATATCATCGAAAAGCGAATCTCTTCAGGTTCTATAGGATTCGGTGCTGAAATAGTAGAGAAGAACAAGGAAAACTATGACGATGTACTGAAGGAGGTTCAGCCTGAGGATCTTGTAAAGTTTGGGCTTATTCCTGAATTTATAGGTCGTGTTCCTGTAGATGTCACATTACAGTCACATGACGTAGATACTCTTAAGCAGATTCTTACAACTCCAAAGAATGCTCTTATAAAGCAGTATCAGAAGTTATTCGAAATTGATGGTGTAACTCTGGACTTCACCGATGAAGCAGTAACCGCTATTGCTCAGAAGGCAGTTGCAAGAAAGACAGGTGCACGTGGTCTCAGATCCATCATGGAGGATATGATGACAGACATCATGTATGAGATTCCGTCTGAGCCTGATATCTCGGTAGTCGAGATCACAGAAGATGTAGTTAATAACAACGGAGATCCTGTTGTGACACGAAAGGATGATGATTCTGATAAATCCGTTTCTCACAGCTCATCACCATTCTTTGATAAAGATGCGGACCAGTCAGCATGATTTCTGACTTTAGAAGGAGCCACAATTGAAAATAGTATCAGTTAATCTTGAGCAGGTTTTGGGTGTAAAATCAGAGCTTCCCACAACAGGTAAGCCCGAATTTGTCATGGCCGGAAGATCCAATGTTGGTAAGTCGTCATTTATCAATGCATTTATCAACAGACGGAACTATGCCCGTACAAGTTCCACTCCGGGAAAGACACGTACCATTAACTTTTACAACATTAATGATCAGTTTTATCTTGTAGATCTTCCCGGATACGGTTATGCCGCAACAGGGGCGGTAGAGCAGGAAAAATGGGGGCGCATGATCAACAGATATCTGCAGACTTCTGAAGACATCGAGGAAGTTATTCAATTCATAGATATAAGACACGATCCGTCTCAGCAGGATAAACAGATGTTTGACTTCGTCAAGCAGTCAACAGGTTTCGAGCCCATTGTAATCCTGACAAAAGCTGACAAAATAAAGCGCTCACAGATTAAAAAACAAGTAGAAGCTATACGCAAATGTCTAAATGCAACTGTTAACTGCACGATGATTCCATTTTCATCGTCTACAAAACAGGGCCTGACAGACATTTATACAATAATAGATGACATCATCGATACACCGGACAAAACGGAAGAGTGATTTTTTCAACGGTTATTGACAGTATGCATTATATGTGATTGATTTTTCTCTTGACATGAATATCAGTCAGTGGTAACATACTAAAGTCGTTTAAGACACAGGAAAGTAGGTATCCACCTCACCTCGGCAGTCTGATACTGACCCGGGTTCATATTTGATTATTACTTCGTGTATTTTCATTATGGTGGATTTGGCTTACAATCCACCATATTTTTTTACAAGGATTCACGGAGAGGAGTTTATGGCTATTAAGAAAAACGCAGATATCGAGATCAATGAGCAGATCAGAGACAAGGAAGTAAGAGTAATTGGAGCAAACGGAGATCAGTTAGGTGTTATGTCTTCCAAAGAAGCTTACATGATGGCAAAAGATGCCGACCTTGACCTCATCAAGATTGCAGCTAACGCTACACCACCTGTTGTTAAGATTGCAGACTTTGGTAAGTATCGTTACGAGATGATGCGTAAGGAAAAAGAAGCCAAGAAAAACCAGCATGTAACTGAGATCAAAGAGATACGTATGACACCTAACATTGATACCAACGATCTCAACACAAAGTTATCTGCCGCTAGAAAGTTCCTCGAGAAAGGCAACAAGGTTAAGGTTGCCCTTAGATTCAGAGGTCGTGAGATGTCACGTATGAATCAGTCCAAGTACATCCTTGATGAGTTTGCAGAGAAGTTAAAGGATGTTGCTATTCTTGACAAGCCTGCCAAAGTCGAGGGCAGAAATATGGCGATTGTTATAAGTCCTAAAAAGTAAATTCACAGGAGGCTAATATGGCACAGTTAAAGCTTAAGACAAAGAAAGCAGCTGCTAAGCGCTTTAAGGTTACCGGTACTGGTAAGCTTGTAAGAAACAAGGCTTATAAGTCACACATTCTTACAAAGAAGACAACTAAGCGTAAGAGAAATCTTCGCAAGGATATCGTTGTTGATGCAACAAATGTAAAGAACATGAAGAAGATTCTTCCATATCTTTGATTTTTGTAGGCTTTAGAGGAGGAAATTAAAATGAGAATTAAGGGCGGATTAAACGCTAAGAAGAAGCATAATAGAGTACTCAAGCTTGCTAAGGGCTACAGAGGATCTCGTTCAAAGCACTATAGAGTAGCAAAGCAGAGCGTAATGAGAGCTCTCACTGAGTCTTATAGAGGACGTAAGGAGAGAAAGAGACAGTTCAGACAGCTTTGGATTGCACGTATCAATGCTGCTGCAAGACTTAACGGTCTTTCATACAGCAAGTTCATGTTCGGTCTCAAGTCAGCAGGTGTTGACATGAACCGTAAGATGCTTTCAGAAGTAGCTATCGCTGATCCAGAGGGATTCGCTAAGCTTGCTGAGACAGCTAAGGCTCAGATCAATAAGTAATTATTTATTATATAAAAACTCGATGTTTCGGCATCGAGTTTTTATATTTTATTCAAATACAATTTCATGTTGACTCATCTATTAGTATATGCTAATATTTAGAAGTTCGCGGAGGTGGCGGAACGGCAGACGCGCACGGTTCAGGTCCGTGTGAGGTAACACTCTTGAGGGTTCAAATCCCTTTCTCCGCATTAAAAAAGCACTGGAAGTCCAGTGCTTTTATTTTTTATCATTTATCTGAAAAATAAATCAAATTTCATACACATCGATTTTCACATATCCGAAATGATTTAATGAATCACTGCTCCCAATATTCCATAAGAAACCAGTGACATAATTGCAGATGCCATAATCAGCCCGGTCAGAATAGCAGGTACAGACTTTTTAAGCGGCATATGCAAAAGTCCCGCAACAAGCGATCCTGTCCATGCACCAGTCCCGGGTAATGGAATACCGACAAAGAGAACCAATCCCCAGAAATCATATTTTTCTATGGTTGCCTTATTTTTATCCACCTTATTTCTCAAAAACATCGCAAAACGTTTGGTAGGACCAAATTTCTCCATCATATTAATCAATTTCTCAATAAATAGCAGCACAAAAGGAATAGGAATGATATTGCCAACAATGCATATCAACAATGCCTTTAAATATTCCAAATCCAATAAAGAAGCTGCTAAAAGTCCACCTCTCAATTCCAGAATCGGCATCATCGAAATGATAAAAACTATTGCTTCCTTAGATAAAATCCCGCTTAACCCATTTGTGATAAAATTAACTAAATTTTCCATATTTTCTCCAAAAAATAACCGCCTGAATTCCTGATTTACCGGACCTTCCATCATTATCAATTACTTACGGTTTTATTACATGAATGGCAATAAAGCTCAAACTTATCTTTATTGAATGCCATAATAAGATGTGCTAAACTAAACTGATAGCTTGAGATTTAAGAGTATATTTTTAGCACTCTGCCGATTGTAATAGAATCAATAATATGTGTCAAGGTCAGCGTCAATATACCAATTCAAGCTGAAAACATTCTTAAAAGAAAGATATACTATGATTAACTACGAAGAAGAAATAAAACGTTTCAAACCAAGTTTAGATGTAGATCAAATCGAAGACGCAATTGTCAAAGTAGATCTCACTGACATGAACGATATAATGACTAAACTCATAGAAGATGCCATAAAGCAGAAAAAGGATGCTCAGAAATGAACTACGATAAGACTATGGAGCGTATTGCCAACTGCTACTACAACTTAGGATTAGAGCGTGCCAGATTACGTGATCTCAGTGGAGCAGCAGAATTACTCAAAAAGTCACTTCAATTTGATAAATATCAGAAGGATGCACGTAATCTGCTTGGTCTTATTTTTTTTGAATGCGGAGAAACAGCTGATGCTTTGGTACAATGGGTTATAAGTATGAATCTTTTGCCGGATAATAATATGGCAGATTATTATCTTGGTGAGATACAAAGAAAGCCAGCCATCATACGAATATGTTCCGATAACGTCAAAAGATATAATCGCGCTCTTGATTATGCTCAAAATAATAACGAAGATCTGGCCATCATGCAGCTTAATCAAGTGATTCAGGATAGCCCAAACTACATCAAAGCCCATATATTACTCGCTCTCTTATACATGAAAAGAGAAGACTGGATAAAGGCCGGACGCAGTTTATACAAGGTTCTAAAAATAGATCGAAATAATCCCAAGGCTTTGGTTTTGATGGATGAGGTCAAGCAGAACACAGGTCGCAAGGAAGTCGAGCAAAGCAAACTCAAAAATGTTTTTTCACACAGAAAGATGATGGATGATGATGTTCTTGTCCCTCAGGAAGTCAAGCAGATTTCTCCATGGATGGTCATCATCAATATTCTTGTAGGATTAATACTTGCACTGTTTACATTTAACTTACTGGTTTTACCTGCCAAAACAAAAGTATTAAACGCAGGCAAAAATCAGGAACTTATTGCTTATACAGAAAAACTGGATAGTGCCAATCGTCAGTACAGTGACTTAAAAGAACAGTATAGTCAGCTTGAGGAACGTTACGAGCAGGCAACACAGCAGATACAACAATATCAAAATGCCAATGAATCATTTATGGGACAGTATCAGGCATTAAATCAAATCAATATGGCTTACGAAAAGGACGATTTTGTTCTTGCCGCTCAGCTTTTTACAGGTCTTGATGCATCTCAAATTGTTGACGAGAATCTGCTCGGGCAGTACCAAAGCATTAAACATATTATGGAGAGTTCCGTATACCAGAGTCTGGCAGACAAAGCAACCGAGGCATGGAACGGCGGAGATCAGGAACAGGCAGCAGAGCTGTATCTTCTGAGTGTCACATTACACGAAGAACCTGAAAATATGTTCCTTCTCGCAAGACTATATCAATCCATGGGCAGAACGGATGATGCCAACTCACTGTTTGATAAAATCATAGGCTCCTATCCTGATTCTCCTTACGCAGAAAAATCAAGACAGGCCAGAGGCTATTAAAAGAGGGTGCTACAATGCTGAATGTTGAAAAAATCCGTCTTATGACTCAGCTTTCCATCTATGAAAGAAAAGAAGGAAAACGGATTATTGAGACAAGTAAATATTTCAAAGGAGACTACGTATCACGCAGTATTCTGACTGCCTCAATATACTACACTTTGTGTTTTTTAGTGATTGCAATAATACTTACAGTTGTAAACATTGAAGACATACTGCTTCAGCTTAACATTCCTTTTATCATGGAGTCCCTGCACAAGATTCTGTATATATATTTAGCCGGAATGGTCATCATGATACTTTTGGCTTATATACGTTATTCTGCAAGTTATGATTCCGCACATCGCAAGAGTCTTTTCTATACTGCCAAACTGGATAAGCTGTTGCGTATGCAGGAAGACGAAAATAGTTTTTTGGACATAACAGAAGATGAAGCAGAATATTACAAGGAAACCGGTGGAAAAATCAGAGTTTATAACGCTAAGCAGAACACATGGGAGACTTTAAAACCACAGTTTCATACCTATGTAAAAAAAGAGGTAAGTTCAGAAAATCCATCGCAGAGCAGCTCTGCACGTAATATCAGGTTCACTCCTGTCAGCAAGGGACAAAAATCTTCAAGTTTAAACCGCTCAGACTATAAGGCTTCAGATCCTTCGCGACGCAAGTCTGCATTAACCGGTAGATCCTCATCGTACATGCCTGATGATGGCTGGTTGGATGAACCGATTATATCTGATTTCAGTTCTGATGATTGGATAGATGATCCGGTCACTCCAAAAGGCGGCTGGTTAGACGAAGATCTGGATGATGACGATGACGGTCTTGACGTCCTCAGCATTAATAAGAAAGTGAAATGAAAGGCCTGGCATATTAATGTTAAAAATCAAAGAAGCATTACAAAAATTTTATATCGAAAATGATTATTGGGCTGTACCTGTAACAAAAGCTGTGACAAGTTTATTGTGTTTTTTAACCGTTAACAGCAGAGTAGGGTACAGTGATGTACTTTCAAATCCGTTTGTGTCCATCATTGCAGCTGTTTTGTGTTCTTTTTTACCATGGACCTGTATCCCGGTATTTTTCGGTTTATTTATATTGGGTAATGCTTACGCCGCTTCCCTTGAAATGACTGTAGTGGCTGTTATTGTTTTGCTGCTTGCTTCGCTTACACATTCAGCCTTCCGTACAGGTCATTCAATACTTATAGCTTTGGTACCTCTTTGCTTTTATATTCATATCCCTTATATAATCCCTCTCATTGCCGGATTATCCTTGGGTATCATTGCTATAGTTCCTGTTTCTATCGGAGTGCTGTTATATTACTTTATAGAATATATGTCTATAACCACATCAGTATCAGATACTGTTTCAAACAAGGACATAACCGCTATGGCAACTGCCTATGCCGGACTATTTGGTAATTTGTTTAACGATAAGGAACTTGTCATAACAATATGTGTATTTGCGTTTTGTATCATTATCGTGTTCATCATTAGTCAGATTGCCTTTGATTCCAATTGGTCGGTTGCGGTAATAGCAGGTTCCATTTCAATAGCAGTTAGTTCTGTTATAGGTTACATGCATTACGGGCTTGATTTTTCGTTTTTCAGCAACATACTGTCACTGGTTATTTCCTGTATAATATCATTACTGTATGTATTCGCTTTTCACGCTGTGGACTATCAGCGTACAGAAAGACTTCGTTTTGAAGATGACGATTACATATATTACGTAAAAGCTGTTCCTAAACTTAAGTCAGAAAAAGAGGATGAGGATTAATTAATGATTGATATTATTTCAACTATAAAAAGTTGGTTTAGTTTATTACCGCCTTTTTATTTTACCAATATTCTGGAAATTATCATTCTTGCCACAATCGTATATGAGTTCCTCCTATGGATCAAAAACACCCGTGCTTTTGAACTGCTTAAGGGACTTGCTGTAATAGGTGCTTTCATCGTAATCGCATGGTTCTTGAAACTAACGACAATCATGTGGCTGATTGAGAGAATATCTACAGCATTTATCATTGCTTGCGTAGTTATCTTTCAGCCCGAATTACGTAAAGCCCTCGAACAGCTTGGAAGCCGAAATTTCATCTCAAATCTTATCTCCAATGCAAACGAGGAAGACTCAGGTCTCATCACTATAAACGAAATTGTTCGTGCTTCTTTTGTGATGGCCAAGAATAAAACAGGTGCACTTATAGTCATCCAGCAAGGTCAGCAGTTAAATGATATTTCCGCAACAGGAATCCGTATAGACGGTGTAGTTAGTGCAGCTTTACTGATCAACATATTTGAAAAAAACACGCCGCTTCATGATGGAGCAGTAGTAATAGTTGGTGACAGAGTAGTATCTGCCACCTGTTATCTGCCATTATCCGAAACGGAAATATCCAAGGATTACGGCACACGTCACCGTGCAGCTCTGGGAATCTCAGAAGCAAGTGATGCTGTCACCATCATTGTTTCGGAAGAAACCGGAAGAGTATCAGTTGCTGTCAACGGAGTTCTCAGACGCGCCAATGATGCCGATGCTCTCAAAGCTATGCTTCCGGTTCACAAGGACGAAGATGAGACACCTGACACTTCCAATCATTTTCCGTTTTTCCTTAATCAGAGAAAGGAGAATCGCAAATGATAAAACGTATGCTAACAGAAAATCTGGTATTGAAGGGCATAAGTGTAGTACTTGCTTTTGTAATATGGCTTATGGTGGTTAATGTTTCAAAACCAGAAATCAGTGATTCCAAAAGTGTATCCCTAGAAGTTAAGAATCAGAATATTTTTGATGCAGATTCCAAAACCTGGTCTATAGACCGCACCAATGTTACCGTTTCTTACAATGTAAGAAGTGATATGAGATCTGCTATCACCAATTCTGATTTTCATGCATATGCCGACCTCTCTGACTATAGCATCACCGGTTCTATTCCTATATACATTGAGGTTCTGAATGGAAAAGAATCTATCATAGGTGATGTTCAGGTTCGTCCGTCTGTAGCCAAGATAACTATAGAAAATGTTCAGAAGAAAAAATTTGATGTAAAATCCTCCACAACCGGAGATCCTAAATCAGGTTATAAAGTTGCCAATGTCATCCTAAGTCCTGAATCTGTATATCTTATAGGTCCCGAATCTGAGATAGGACGTATATCAACTGTTGGTGTAGAGATCGACACATCCGGCATATCCACCAATCAGGACGGAACTGCTCCTCTTGTTTACTATGACGCAAACGGAAATGTACTTTCAGATATACAGGGGGTTTCTTCCAATGCAGATGAAATCAGTTATTCAGTGACTGTACACAAAGAAAAAAATATTAATCTTTTGTCATCTGTAACAGGATCCCCTGCGGTCGGCTATCAATATGAATCCACTACAGTTTCACCTGACAGTGTCACATTGGCATCAACTCCGGGAATCATAGATACTATGACTGTTTTTGAACTTCCGGAAATCGATCTTTCAGGCATTACAGAGAGTCTTAATGTCACATTTAACTTATCACAATTACTGCCTGCCGGAATTGAGCTTGGTGATGATCAGGATCCTCAGATCAATGTATTGGTCCGCATCGAAAAGCTTCCAAACGCTGCAGAGCCTCATGGTGGAAACGGAGCCATGAATCCGGGACCGGGACCGGATCAGCAAAATACTAACGGTCAATCTCAACCGGTTTATCAGGAATCAATACACTCCGTTGAACACTTTGATGATACTCAACGTGATAATGCAAACAACAGCGAAACATCAGATTCAGCAGAAGAGTCTGCAGAATCTGAAAGCAGCCAGATTAATGCTTCCGATAAAAGCTCATCAGAAAGCAATGAATCTACAACTGATCAATCAGAAAAGCCAAGTGTATCGGAGACTATAAGTAACTAATCATGACAAACTATAAAGAACTATTTATTTATACAATAGCCTATATGTTAAGTTTTATAGTAGGTAGAGCGGATATATCCGCTCTTTCTTCTATTTGTCTTGTAGGCATTGCTTTATATTTTTATCTTATAGAATTTAAAAGAACTTCTGAAATCCTGAATCTAAGAGGCCTTATGGCATTGGGTCTTCTGGGGGGAGAGGGCATAGCCAGATTACAGCTCAGTAATCTATCTACAGATTGGACTGTTTCCACATGGCTTTCTTTTTATATTTTCTATCTGGTGTTTTATATTGTCAGTGGTTTAAGTGAACGCGGTTTCGAACAAATTCTGCGCACAAAAGCATCTGCAAGGCTCATAAAAACGCCACGCCTTATCAGCTTATATCGCGCTATCATAATCTCAATCATCGCTGTATCCTATATTGCATTTGCATATGAAGCTGTCAACCTTAAGTTCATTCCTCTTTTTACTGTAGATACTCCGCATGCCTATAGTTATTTTCACTTAAAAGGAATTCATTACTTTACAACTCTTGCAGTGTTGGTACCCGGTATCTCTATACTGTACCTTGAGTTAAGAAAACGTAATAACCTTAGACCTGATATCCCGGCTCTGGCAGGATTGATTCTTCCTTTACTGTTAAGTGTTCTTTTGGTATCAAGATTTCAGTTTATGTTTGCTGCAATACTTGCCTTGTTTGTTTCCGGAGTATCGGGAAAACGATACAAATTATGGCAGCTAATCGTGATTTTCATATTTCTGATTTCTGTATACGTGATCATAACTATTGAACGAGCCCATTCTGTTTCTTACCTGAACGGAATATTCGAGATGAAAAATCAGAACACTCCGATTTTTATAACTCAACCATATATGTACATTGCCAACAACTATGATAACTTCAATGTTATGACCCAGAATCTGACATTGCATTCCAACGGTCTCAAGATGCTGTATCCTTTTCTGACACTTACAGGTTTAAAGTTCTTTGATGCATCTCTTGCAGTTGGTTTTCCTCTTTTTACTACCAAGGAAGAACTGACAACTGTTACTTTGTTATATGATGCATGGTATGATTTTGGAATTTGCGGAATCATCATATTTGCGATTTTTCTTGGTCTCATCACGGGCTTTATCCTTCATGAGCACAAGAATGATACCAATCCTTTCTCCAAACTTATCTATGCGGAGCTGGCATTTTATTTTGCGGTATCTTTTTTCACTACATGGTTTTCGAATCCTGCAACATGGTTTTATCTCGGATTCAGCGTGATATTTTATATAATATATACGGTTTCTTCACTTTATTGACAAAGCAAAGTCACAGAAATATAATTCAAATAATGAGAATATTTTTTCATACATTTGGAAAAGGGAGATAAGCAAATGGAGAAGGATTTAAAGTCAACTGTGGTAAAGGATGAAGCTCTTAAGCAGTCCTTTGCTGAAATTAAAAAAGCTGCTGAAACAGGTAAGACAACAGTTGCCAAGGCATCTGCTGACAAACCTGTTGCAGATAAAAAAGAAACTACCAAGACTGTAGAAAAGAAAGAAGCTGCGAAGTCAGCTGAGAAGAAGCCTGGTGAAAAGAAGGAAACCTCTAAGGCTGCTGAGAAAAAGACTGCTGAAAAGAAAGAAACTGCAAAGGCTGTAGAAAAGAAAACTGTCGAGAAAAAAGAAACTGCCAAGGCTGCTGAGAAGAAGACTGTAGAAAAGAAAGAAACTGCAAAAACTACTGAAAAGAAATCTGCAGTTGCAAAGACAGCAGTTTCAACATATGTTGTTCTGCAACTTCATGGTCAGGATTTTGAACCTGAGAAAATCAAGCTTGATGCAATTGCTGCTGCCAGAAACATTAAGCCGGATGTTAAATCTGTAGATGTATATATCAATGTTGCCGAGTCAGCTGCATACTACACAATCGATGGCCAGGGAAGCTCTGAATATAGAATTGACCTTTGATTTACGTATTTTTTGAGAACGATACGCTCAATGCGTATCGTTCTTTTTATAGAGAAGAGAATATCCATGTCAGTAACATTACCAAAAGAATTTTTAGAACGCATGAAACAACTTCTTTCGTCCGAAGAAGACTATGTTGCATTTGTAAACAGCTATAACGACAATCCTGTCAGGGGCTTACGTCTAAATCTAAAAAAGCTGATAGCTAACGAAGAAAGCAACAGTGGTGCCATTACCTATGAGAAGCTTATATCAAGCTGGAATCTGACTCCTATCAAAGACGCCAGTTTCGCAATATATAAAGAAAAAAAGTATTACCGTGAATTCTATATGGATGAAGAAAGATTAAATTCACTTGGAATCCGCCCCGGAAAACACCCCTACCATGAGGCCGGACTGTACTACATACAGGGTACTGAGGCAATGCAGGCTGTTGCTCACCTTGGGATTCGCCCCTTTGACAGAGTCGCAGATCTATGCGCCAGCCCCGGAGGCAAATCAACTCAGGCGGCAGATATGTTATCAATAAAGTCCGGCGGATTTCTTATTTCCAATGAGTATGTTCCTTTACGTGCCAAAACATTAAGCTCAAATATCGAAAGAATGGGTATAGCAAATGCTGCCGTTCTAAACGAAGATACCGGAAAACTTGCACAATTTTTCCCAGAGTACTTCACCAGGATAATTGTTGATGCTCCCTGTTCCGGTGAGGGTATGTTCCGAAAAGATGAAACCGCAATAAATGAGTGGTCACCGGCTAATGTTTCCATGTGCAGTGAACGACAAAAAGAAATAGTTTCCAATGCCTATAGAATGCTTTCTCCCGGAGGAAAACTATGTTACTCCACCTGTACCTTTGAAAAAGCAGAAGATGAAGACATTCGCGATTATATCTTGAATGAATATACGGATATGTCCCTGATATTTGAGAAACGTGTTTGGCCGCACCTTGAAAAAGGTGAAGGACACTATATTGCAATTTTCCAAAGAGAAGGCAGGGATCCTTTGGAAAAAACGGAAAAGGATTACGGAATATGTATAACAGAGTCTGATTACACCATCGACTTAAAACATTTCAAAGAAATGAAGGTTAAAAATCAGATATATCTGGTTCCGGACTTTTTACCGGATCTCAGGGGACTGAAATCATTCAGAACCGGACTCCTGAAATCAATCGATCTCGGAAAGCGTATAGAACCGGAACATTCTCTAACCCATGCCGTCAATCTGCATGATGAAAACGAGTTACATAACTTTGATTTTACAGTATGTGATTTTCCGGGCAGTGCGCCTGAAATCGAGCAATATCTCAAAGGTCTGCAGATTCCTGCTCCGAAAGGCGTAACAGGAAAAGGATGGTGTATAGTTTCCTGTGACGGAGTTGCATTGGGGCTTGGAAAGCTTGTAAACGGTCAGATTAAAAACCACTATCCAAAGGGATTGAGGTTCAACTAGGGAAGAGTCGGTCAGCGAGCTATTGGAATTCAGAATAGAGAATATAGCTTATGCCTATATATCTGACATACAATAGCCAAAACCCCAGTAAATTCAACAAATTATTTCGTTATATTTTTAACAATGCTTATAATATAACGTAAATTAATATTGAATTATGTATGTGTTTCGTATACAATATATTCGACATAAACCGGGGTGAAAGCCCCTTGTTTATATATGAAATGGAGGATAAAAAATGGATAATCAGTCAACGTCATCAGCTCTGACAAGAATTCAGTCACTGCTCGATGAGTTCAGCTTCGTTGAAGTTGGCCGTCTTGTTGAGGCAAGATCAACAGATTTCAACCTTGCTGA
>DGVW01000016.1:0-4237 GCA_002396005.1 Oribacterium sp. UBA4274 | reverse complement strand
ACCTTGTGTATGTTTATGCACAGGATGCTGCAGTTCTCGGCGGTTCAATCGGAGAGATGCATGCCAGAAAAATTGCCAACATTTATTCAATGGCAATGAAGAATCAGGCTCCTGTAATCGCACTTGTAGATTGCTCAGGTGTAAGACTTGAGGAAGCAAACGATTCTTTATTCGGTCTCGGACGCATTTACAAGAAGCAGACTCTTGCAAGTGGTCAGATTCCTCAGATTACTGCCATTTTCGGAAACTGCGGAGGAGGACTTACAGTTCTTGCCGGTCTTTCAGATTATGTTCTCATGGAGAACACTTCTGCCAAGGCATTTGTCAATGCTCCTGATGCTGTAATCGGCAACAAGGATGACGAAATCGCAAAGGCAGCAAAGCGTGAAGAGTTCGGCCTTGTGGATTTCGACGGCACAGAGGATGAGATCTTTGCTCAGATCCGTAAGTTAGTTGCTGTATTACCTGGAAATAATGAAGATGGCGGAGTTCTTGATGAGTCAACAGACGATCTTAACCGTGCTGTTCTTTCATTTGACACACTTTCTGCAGACGAGGCTGTAAAGCAGCTTTCAGATAACGGTGTATTCCTTGAGACTAAGAAGGGATATTCCAATGATGTTGTTACAGGATTTGCACAGATCGGCGGCGAGACAGTTGCTATCGTTGCAAACAAAGCTCAGAAGCTTACCTGGAAGGGTGCCGACAAGGCTGCAAAGCTTGTTTCATTTGCTAACGCTTTTGATCTCCCTGTAATTTCTGTAGTTGACGTAACAGGTTACTGCAACTGTGAGTGCACAGAGCGTCATATGCCTACAGCAGCCGCAAAGCTTGCATATGCATACAGCAACGCTGATGTGCCTGTTATCACAGTTGTTAAAAATGCTCTTGGCTCAGCCGGTCTTACATTTGGTGCCAAGGCTCTCGGTGCTGACATCGTTTATGCATTCAACAACTCCAAGATCGGTGTTATGGATGCTGAGCAGGCCAGCAAGGTTGTAGCTGACGGTGATGCTGAACTCGCAAAGAAGTTTGCTGAGGAGAACACCGCACTTGCAGCAGCCAGAAGAGGATATGTAGACGAGATAATCGAGCCTCAGGAGACAAGACAGAGAATTGCCGCTTCTCTTCAGATGCTTGGATGGAAGAGCGTTTACAGACCGGACAAGAAGAACGGAACAGTTTGATGAGAGGAGACAGAATGAAACAGTGGTTTAGAAAAGCTACTCTCTGTTTAGCTCTTGTATTTTCCGTTATTACACTTGCTTCCTGCGGAAGCTCAAACAGCAACGTAGTTGAGCCTATCGACCCGACTATAAAGTCTGCACTTGAGCAGCAGGCAATGCAGTATGCAGAGCAGAGTATCTATAAGCTTACTGAAGATAAGATTCAGGAGCAGATTGATTCTGCTTATAAGACAAAGGATGCCATTACATACAATGGTCTCACTAACTACAAGAACGATCTTGATCGTCTTGGATCCTTTGTCAGTGTAGATAATGCATCAGCTTCAAAAACAGAAGATGGCTATCGAATCGAGATTGATTCAACATTTGAAAAGAGAGAGCTTAAGCTTACTCTCGGAATCAATGAAATGACCGGCGCAACAACAGAGATGACCTTTGAGCCGGTATACACCATGGCAGAGCTCATGGGTGATGCAGCCGGAAACCTTATAGTAGGTATGGGAACTGTATTTGCAGTCCTTATCTTCATCGCATGGATCATTTCTCTCTTCAAGTACATCGGTGTATTTGAAAAGAAGATGAAAGAAAGCAAGGAAGCCAAGGCGAATGCTTCAGTTCCTGCTCCTGCAGTATCAATTGCAGCGGCACCGGCTCCTGCAGCTGCTCAGACACCGGCAGTATCAGATGACACAATTCAGGCAGTTATTGCAGCAGCTATCGCTGCATACGAGGCTGACACAGAAGGTGAGACAGTAGGAAACGGTTTTGTACCTGGTCCAACTCTTAACAATAACCTTCGTGTACGTCCATTAAGAAACCGCAGTGTTTCTGTAGCGCAGGCTGAAACAGCATCTGTTTCCGCTCCGGTTGTAACATCAGTTGCTCCGGCAGCTGCTCCGGCTCCTGTGGCAGAAGCTCCTAAAGTAACCGGCGCACAGGGCTCAATCAAGGTTGACGCTCCTATGCCTGGTAAGATTCTTGCTGTAAAGAAGAAGGTTGGCGATGCTGTTAAGTCAGGTGAGGCTATCCTTGTACTTGAGGCCATGAAGATGGAAAATGAGATCGTTGCTCCTCAGGATGGTACAGTTGCTTCTATCAACGTTTCTGTTGGTGATGCAGTTGAATCCGGTGCAACTCTTGCAACTTTAAATTAACATGGGCGATTGCCCTTATTTAGTGAGAGGTATTTAAAATGAAGAAATATACTATTACAGTTAATGGCGTCGCTTATGACGTAACAGTAGAAGAGGGTGGCAATGCCGTTTCTGCTCCTAAGGCAGCAGCTCCTGCTGCAGCTCCTGCTCCGGCAGCTGCTCCTGCTCCTGCAGCAACAGGCGCTCAGGGTTCAGTTAAGGTTGAGGCTCCTATGCCTGGTAAGATTCTTGCTGTAAAGAAGAAGGTTGGCGATGCTGTTAAGTCAGGTGAGGCTATCCTTGTACTTGAGGCCATGAAGATGGAGAACGAGATCGTTGCTCCTCAGGATGGTACAGTTGCTTCTATCAACGTTGCAGTTGGTGATGCAGTTGAGTCAGGTGCAACTCTTGCAACTCTTAACTGATTTACCTGTATCAGTTAAGATTACATTATGTTGATTTGATTCGCTGTACTGGAGGTTATTAAAAATATGAACGCATTACAAACATTTTCAAACCTGCTCCAGCAGACAGCTTTCGTAAGCATGACATGGGGAAATATCCTGATGATTTTCGTTGCATTTATTTTCCTGTATCTTGCTATCGCCAAGGGATTTGAGCCACTTCTTCTGGTTCCTATCGCATTTGGTATGCTGCTTGTAAATATTTATCCGGACATCATGCTTGAGCCGGAAGATTCCATCAGCGGAACAGGCGGACTTCTTTGGTACTTCTTCCATCTTGATGAGTGGTCTATATTACCATCACTTATCTTCATGGGCGTAGGTGCTCAGACTGATTTCTCACCACTGATTGCCAACCCGATTACATTCCTTCTCGGTGCCGCAGCTCAGTTTGGTATTTATTCAGCTTATTTCCTGGCTATTTTCATGGGATTCAATGGTGCCGCAGCCGCAGCTATTTCCATCATCGGTGGAGCTGATGGTCCTACATCCATTTTCCTTTGCAATAAGCTCGGACAGACAGCTCTTCTCGGACCTATCGCTGTAGCAGCTTACTCCTACATGTCACTGGTTCCCATCATCCAGCCTCCTATCATGAAGGCCCTTACAACAGAAGAGGAGAGAAAGGTCAAGATGCCGACACTTCGTCCTGTATCAAAGCTTGAGAGGATTCTCTTCCCGATCGTTGTTACAGTAGTTGTATGCTGCCTTCTTCCTACAACAGCACCACTCGTAGGTATGCTCATGCTCGGTAATCTTTTCAAGGAGTGCGGTGTTGTTAAGCAGCTCACTGAGACTGCTTCAAATGCAATGATGTATATCGTTGTTATCATGCTCGGTACATCTGTTGGTGGTGCTACATCAGCAGAGGCCTTCCTCAATGTCAATACATTGAAGATCGTTGCTCTCGGACTTGTAGCATTTGCATTTGGTACAGCAGCCGGAGTAGTTATCGGTAAGCTCATGTTTGTTCTTTCAGGAAAGAAGATCAACCCTCTGATCGGTTCTGCAGGTGTTTCAGCCGTTCCTATGGCTGCCAGAGTATCACAGAAGGTTGCTGCCGAGACTGACCCTACAAACTTCCTGCTCATGCAGGCTATGGGTCCTAACGTAGCCGGAGTTATCGGTACTGCCGTAGCAGCCGGTACATTTATGGCCGTTTACGGTGTTAAGTAAATAGAGGAGATAAAATGGCTAAAGTAAAAATTACAGAAACAGTTCTGCGCGATGCGCATCAGTCATTGATTGCAACTCGTATGCCGAGTTCAATAATGGAGCCAATCCTTGATCAGATGGATCAGGTTGGTTATAACGCTGTAGAGTGCTGGGGCGGTGCTACATTCGATTCATGTCTTCGTTTCCTTAAGGAGGATCCTTGGGAGAGACTGAGAATGATCAAGCGTCACATGAAGAACACAAAGCTTCAGATGCTTTTCAGAGGTCAGAACATCCT
>DGVW01000048.1:9362-49762 GCA_002396005.1 Oribacterium sp. UBA4274 | reverse complement strand
AAAATTCAGCGATGTTTTTGAACAATACTCCATTTGATTACGAGAAGCTTTATGAACCCGGACAAAAACGCACTCCTAAAGGCACTATGACTACTCTTGAGGCGGCTGAAATTGCAGCTCCGGAGAGTTGGAACTACACGGTACCATTTTCAAACGACATCGGATACACATATGCATCTGCCTATGATTACTACCTCGTAAGAGGCTTTGCAGTCATTGAAGCCGGCGGTATCGGAACCTATGGTTCAGAAGGATTTGAGCTCTGTGGCTTTGACCTTGAAAGAGATGCACATAAATGTGTTGTAGAATGGCTGACAGGCGACAGAACAGCATATACAGATCCGTACAACGACATTACCATCAAGGCAGACTGGTCCAATGGCAATGTAGCCATGACAGGCTGTTCATACGGCGGTACTCTTCCATTTGAGGTAGCCACTTCCGGAGTCAAAGGTTTAAAGACCATCATTCCATTTGCCGGTATAGCTTCCTGGTACGACTACACCAATTTCCAGGGTGTTCCAAAAGCAAATGATGCAGCCTATGCATACTCACTTGCAAACTATAACAGCGGTGCGGCATTCCTGGATGATCAGTGGACTGTAGTAAACGACGACTATGCATCGTTCCTGTGGCAGTTATCCGAGGACCAGCGCGCCACAAACGGAGACTATGACGATATCTGGGAAAAGATGGATTATACTCTTGATCCATCAAAGATAAACTGCTCTGCGCTCATAGTTCATGGCCTTAATGATTTTAATGTTACTACCAAGCAGTCCGACCTCATGGCGAGAGCCTTCGAAAGTGCAGGACAGCCATATAAGCTCGTGCTTCATCAAAACGGTCACTCCACACTTGACGGAATGGTCATAAATGATACTCTCTGGCAGGATATAATGAATAAATGGCTCTCACACTACCTCTATGATATCGATAACGACATAGAGAATCTTCCACAGGTATCTGTCCAGAGCAATGTTGACGGTTCCTACAGAACCTACGATACATGGGATGATTTCAAGTACCATACATTTGAATTTGACAAGAAGGTCAATCCGGACAACTTCTCTCATGTAGATACTACAGCTATAGGTTCGACCTTTACCAAGTACTATACAGGAACGGATGAGTTTGGCAGAGAAAATATAAGAGACAACTACTATCTGTCATTACCGGACAGCGTCCATGCAAAATATGTTTATGAAGTACCTGATAACTATACCTTCACAGGTATTCCTGAGGTACATCTCAAGCTGTCAACCAAGGATGTCAATAAGGACGGATTGGTGGTTTCCGCTATGCTTCTTGATACAATTGATGAAGAGACAAACTTCAAGGCATATATGACCAAACATCGGCTATATGATACTCTACCTACAAAGACATTTGCAGCTGCAGAAACCGGAGGCGGACTTCCATACACTAAGGTTCAGAAGTATGTAAAGAGCAACACCACAGCAAAGCTCATCACCTTCGGATATACTGATCTCAAGAATCCGGGCGGCGGATATGAAGGCAAGGATTACAGAAGAAGAACTGAAGAAATGAATGCAGGCGAGTACTATGACTATACTATCTATCTCATGCCTACATCCTATACTTTCGAACCGGGGCACAAGGCCGTACTTGTAATCACCGGCTGGGATCCATACAACGATTTCCTTGATGAGGACTACGCAAACGGTCTCGTAACAGATTCTGTGGATTCACAGTATACTTATGCTTTCAATATCGACAACGAAACCCTGGAGATGAGATTCCCGGTTGTCGCAGGATCTCCTGAAGATGTAGCAACCAATAGCGAACTTGAACGAGAAGATATCGTGGCAACCGAAAGTGATCTGAAAAGAAAAGATGTACTTGCCACAGATAGTGAAATAAAGAAATAATCAGAGAGTCCCTGCCGTCTTTGGCAGGGACTTTGTTTCACATATCATCCTTTTTTTATGAGGCATGTCTCGCCTTCAAATGCAAAGCCATACTTGTAGATACGTTCCGCAGGGATACCTCTTGAAAGAAGGTCTGTGTCATACTTTCTTTCTTCTATCTGTGAAAGAGCATTATCCGCAGTGTCGGAAAGAGACAACTCTCCACGTCTCTCATCACGGACCTTGAACTCCATGATCACCGCAACATCGGAAATGTCCTTTGGCTCCATCACTACATCATATCTTCCATAACCGCTTTCACGGTTTGATTTTATGATGTAGTCTCTTGATTTATCTACCATGAGACCCAGGACAAACCCATGGTAAAATCTCTCCGGATGCTTTTCGCCGGACGGAGAGGTTCCGGTATCAAAGGAACTGAAGGTGTTTAATGCTACCTGATTCATGTATCGTTCCATCTCATACTCGTCGCCCCGCAGCATGGCGGAGATGAAGTCGCCAAAGGCAGTACCCTTGTTGAACCATCCCTTTATAAGCTTCGCAAACATGGCACGAACTTCTCTGTTTGTAATAGACAGGGTATACATGAAAATGAGTTGTCCGTCATAATCTTCAATCTCTTCGTATTTGTCTACTTTGAGATATCCGGACGCAAGCATCAGACTCCACAAAGCATCTCTAGTTTCTGCAAGCTGAGAAAACACAATCTGCTCGTCAATCTCTGCCTTGAGTGTTCCTCCTTTTATCAATGTTTCCAACTTCATTTTGATGTCGGAATCTCCCTCCTGAAGAAGCTTGTTAATAAGTCCGTTTCCACTGGTATTGGCCCAATATAAACCAATTTTCTTTTTGTCAAGATATGAAGTTACCGACCATGGATTGTAAATGTCCGAGATGTTGCCAAAAGTGAAACCATCATACCATTCTTTAACATTTTCCTTTTCTGATGAATCGATACCTTGAGTATCCATTGCATCAAAGACTTCTTTTTCCGTAAATCCGAAGCAATCAGCATATTCATCAGATGTTGTGGTAATGACATTGAGATTGTTTAGATCAGAGAAGATTGACTCCTTGCTTACTCTCGTGATTCCGGTCATGAGCCCTCTCTCAAGATATGGATTTGTCTTGAAGGTATTGTTAAAAAGCCCCCGAATATATGCAGTCAGCTCATCCCAATAACCATTGATCCAGGCTTCCTGCATCGGCGTATCGTACTCATCGATGAGCACTATACATTTTTTGCCGTAGTACTGCTCAAGATACTTACATAACTGATTTACTGATGTATATGCCGTACTGTCAGACATGTTCACAGAAATGCTGTCAAAATATTCACAATCTTTCTCATCAAATCTTTTATCTTCAAGGATATACTTATAATCACTGTATAGATTCACTATGAGTTGATTGAAAGATTCTCTGGTGGTCTCATAATTTGTAGCCTTGACTCCGGCAAATGACAGAAAAATCACGGGATATGTGCCCTGAAGTGCTCTGTACTTTTCTTCCTTCCATATGGAGAGCCCCTCAAAAAGATCTCCTCTGTCTTTGTACTTTATAGAAAAGAAACATTCCGTCATGCTCATGTTCAGTGTTTTTCCAAAACGACGCGGACGGGTGATAAGAGTGACTACATCCTTTCTTTCCCACCATTCCCTGATAAAATGGGTTTTATCTATGTAAAAACAGTCATTGTCTCTGAGGTCAGAGAAATACTGCGCTCCGATGGAAATCACTTTTGGCATCTTGATACTCCTCCCATATATGTCCAGTATAACATTCACCTATTTATCAATTGTATACAGCTTTGCCAAATGATAACATTGATAACCTTACCACTCCTTACAAAGCCACTTAGCCTTTATAAACAGTTCATTTTCTTCTGAATCTATATTAGCATAAACCTTCATGTTTTTCTTAGACTACAACTGCCAAATATCTGTAATCCCTTCCTAATTCATGGTTTTATAAAGTGTTTTGTCATATCTGTGTATAGCCATATGCATATTCACGAAACAGATTTCAAAGCATCTCTTTGATGCACATTCGGCGCAGAAGGAATGCGAAGAAGTAAGAAGCGAATCAAGATCCGGATTTAATCTCACAAACAAGAACTTAAACAGCTAGACGCAGTCGTGAGTCCGTTACTAAAAAAGGGCAGTCCATTCATGTGTGACAGTCCCTTTAAAATCTCTTGATGTATTTCTGTGAATACCAATTGACTACAAATATGGATTGAACTGCTGAATCACCTGAGTAGCACGTTCCTTTCCTCTGCACATGCAAGAAGGAATATCTTCATCCAGGCTAATACCGTAAGTAAATGCTGCGATATAAGAATCTCCTGCACCAACAGTATTTACCACCTTGACCTTCTGAGCCGGTTCATAAAACCAATTATCTCCGTCAAAAGCAAGACTGCCGTTCTCTCCGAGCATAGCTATAACGACGCTTTTATTCGATGTGCATTTTCTCCATGTCCTTTCCAGGAATGAACGGATATAATCATCATCTCTTTCATAAGAGAAAAACGCATAGTCGATATATGGAAGAATCAGCTCATTGCTTTCCTGTTCCAGACGTTTTGAAAAATCATACACCCAGATCTGACCCGGTTGCTTAAGCTCTGCCGCATAACGATGTAATCCGGTCCATCTTTCTGAATAAACGATGTCAAATTGTTTTACGAATTCCAGATCCTCCTCCGTCAATTGAATCTCTTCCATTGCATTGCCCTTGAAAAATATATGCTTCTTATCACCTTCTAATAAATCCATAGTAGCCATGCCGGTCGGCCGGTCTACGCGAGACAAAACGCGCAACGGGATCTTCCTTTCTTTCAGCTTTTCTTCTAATGCAAGAGCGAACACATCATTTCCCAAAATTGTCATTTCCGTTACATCGCCGCCCATATCCTTATAATTCAGCGCAAAGTCAATGCTGTTTCCCGTAAGATAATAACGGTCAAGTTTATAATATACGTCAATGCAGTTATCTGCCATTGCAATTGTTTTTTTCATCTCTACTCACCTATCACATAAATCATATATCTCCTGAGTTTGATTCCGTCATACTCACAAAAATAAATATCATCTGCATGCCCGAGCATAAGTGCACCGTCTATTATCGGAAAAACACAATGATTTCCTGTCAGAAGTGATTTCAGATGTCCCGGTGCATTTCCACCGATCGTTCCATAAGAATCGAGATAATGATTGTGATTATAGGGATAATTCTCAGGTATAATCCGATCCAATGTCTCCATAATGTCCTTCTCTACACATGGAAGACTTTCATTTACGGTGATCCCTGTCGTGGTGTGTTCTGTGATACAGAAACAGATTCCATTAACCACACCGCTTTCATCGACAAAGTTCCGCACATTGTTAGTGATCTTGATCAATTCGAATTCCTTGTCTGCACAGACCGTTTCTTCTTTCAAAAGATATTTCATGACTTTAATTCTCCTTTGAACCAAGGAAACGTTTTGCATTTCCGTAATAAATCTTTTCCAGTATCTCTTCAGAAAAACCAATACTGTCCAATCCACGTTTGCTCCTTACAGGTCGTATCCTTGGTGAGCCGGAGCCAAACAGTATTTTTTCCGATAGATTATGCTCAACCCATAATTCACCCATGTCTTCCAAAAAGACCTTCCTGTATATCTGATAAGGACCATCAAAATTCATCAAAGCAGTGTTGGCATAAGCATTGGGATACTTAAGAAGAAGTGCCGATGTCTCCTGCACCCATGGCCACCCCATGTGAGTTAAGCAAAAATTAATACCAGGATACTTTGAAATGACAGATTCAAATTCTATTGGTCTGCTGTACTTCGACAGAGCATCTCTTTCAAAAGACAATCCTGCATGAAAAATCACATTTTTACCGTATTCCCTGCAAATATCAAGTATTGCAAGAATTTGAGTATCTTCCGGGTATATGTGCAGTCGTGCAGTATTTAAATAAAGTCCACACAATCCGAGATCCTCAAATGCCTTTGTAAGTTCTGTTGCTGCATTTTTGTTACGGGGATCAACAGTGGCAAATCCATAATATAGATTAGGATCCTGTGCTACGATCTCGGCAATATCATCGTTGGAGATTTCTGTAATCCCGGTATCGAAAGAGTAATCCGAAGGCAGTAGAAAAACACCTGTTATACCTGCCAGATTATATTGTTTCTTTAGTAAATCCATCCCGGATGGATTCATCTTATGATAATGCATTGCATCACATCGGCTGTTAAACCGGTATCTATCCCGGCAGATCGGCTCAAACAGAGCCGGTCTTACATGTGCATCAATCAGCATGTTCCTTACACTCCTCTCTTTTTTAACGAAGCTAAAACCCTGTTATTCCAACTCCTTAGTATTGTCTCTAAACCACTTTATACAGTCATCGATTGCCTTATCCGGATCAAGATAGTATCTGCGGTCACATATTTCGAAAGAAACTGTCCCATTGTAACCGTTCTTTACAAGATCCTCATAATACTGTTTCATCGGAAAATCCGAGTCCCCCGGTACTGTATGTCCCCGGTCATTAAAGTGCACATGCTGCAGATTTTTTCCCAGATTTTTGAAATAATCATCAATTGTCTCCCCCGCATACGTCATTTGATCCAGGTCAACCATGCCGACGATAGAATCAGAGCCAATTTCATCAATCATTTTTTTCAGGTCACTGCTGGTGTTCAGGACATTGGAGGTTGTTACCTTAAGCTCTTCAAGAAGGAGCGTGACTTTCTTACGTTCACAGTAAGCAGCCAGTTTCTCAAGAGAATTCCTGCATAGTTTCCATGCCTCCATCCTGGAAGCATCAAAATATCCGAATCCGGTACTGATCTGTATCTTTGAGCATCCCAGAAAATCCGCTGTATCAATCGCACGCTGATAATATCGGATTGATGATTGCCGCGTGTTCTCATCCTGAGTGCAGAAATTGACAGGATAAACACAGTTCTCCGGCGTCATCACCATAATGGTCAGACCTCTGCTTCGAATATCTTTGTCCAGTTCCAGAAGTGCTCCCAATTTATAATCAAATATGTTAAACTGTGGAGCACTGCAGTACAGGTCAATACAGTCAAATGGCGAATCTGCGACCTTATCCAGAAATTTCCGAAGTGGATACCGCAAATAATGGTAGTTCATTGGAGCAAGCTTCATATTTTTTCCTTTCTGATTCAAGCCTCATACAGTAACTGAAGCTCATAATGCTTCCTTGGGAATAAATCAGTCTGCGAGCAGTTTTGCAGCTTCTCTTTGGATATATGCGACTTCTTCAGGAGTGAGATTGCAAAGCTCACTATTGTCCATGGAACAAGAGGAGTCTTGTACATAGACTATCTTAGTGTCCTTTTGAGTTATGGAATAGAACCATACCTCCTGCGCCACGTTATAAACCTTATCTTTTTCCATGAGAGTAAGCTCTATATTTGTAAAATGATCACCTTCTCGTTCTGCTGTGATCAATATGGCTTTACCGTTGCAGAGAACAAACTGCTCGTCTGTGGTGTGGTGAATCTCAAGATGTGCGATTCCATCGATATCATTGTCAGGTTTCCAGTTCTTGATACATACAAGCCATTTTGGATTTTTATAAACTGCTTTTATGCCTTCTTCATTATTCATATATACATCAGGTTTCATATTTCCTCCTCATTTATAATCGCGTGTTTTTTCCACGTTTATTTCTGACACACAAATGCCCATCTAATTGGCTCTGTAAACGCATATTTTTCATCATCTGTCTCTGACATACAGCTTTCAGATCCAAATGGATCCTTATTCCGAAACAATTATTCGCTTACTTGTCCAGCCAGACTGTCAAACATCTGTCTTTCCTGTGATTGGTACTCCATATCCAAAGGCACCTTCCATCGCACATACCTTAGATGCAAATGCAGCACCGGTGTTCATGGCTGCCGTCAGACGTTCTTTCATGGATTCTTTGTCTCCTTCTACAATTTTTCCTTGTTTTGAAGATTTAAGGAGTGAACAAAGAAATGCAGAAAAATAGCTGTCGCCTGCACCCATCGTATCGATAACGTTATCCGCATGTACTGCCGGAACATAAAGAAAATCATCTTCATAAAGCACATAGGAGCCGTCTTCTCCAACTGTGCCCAACACAACCTTAATTCCGGCTTCATGCGCCTTTTTCATTTCCTGCTCACGCTCTATATCCGTAAGATGCGCACAGGACATTATAGCTACCGTTGTGTAAGGACCAATCTTCTTAAGATAATCATCTGTCCAGCGCAATGAGAAATCATACGCAATCGGAATACCGGTTTCTGAAAGAATATCAATCTCATCCTCAATATAGCTATTCAGATTTGTGTAGATCAGCTGAAATTCCTTTATATAATCGAGATCTGACTGACTGAATGCGAAGGGATGTTCCTTTGCGATGCCACCCTTGTTGGATCCGATAAAAACCCTGTCATTGCCATAGAGAGTAACAATGGCATACCCATTCTCTCCTTTATAAGTACGTGAATGGGTGTAGTCTACTTTTAATTCGTCCAGAGTTCTCTTTACACACTCTGCAACCGAATCGTTTCCGAATTTTCCCAGATAAGCGGCTGATGTTCCGTTCATTCCCGCAAATGCGCAAGTGTTGACACACTGTCCTCCCGGATACATCTTTCCTCTGGATAAGTATTTGTCACAAACATTATCGCCTATAGCGATGATCTTGCAATTTTCCATATCTTTTTATTACCTCTCTGCCAGTCAGGCAAAAATATCGTGACAGCTAACTCCGTCCCCATGGTTCACTGGCTTAACTGTCACAAAATATCAGCGTTCCCCCGTTATATTTCATTTTGCAGAGCTCACCGAGGGAAAGTGAACTCTACAAACAAATTCAGAAGAAAACAGCGCCCAGTGCCATTGCCACAACAACAGATATGATTGAGCATGCAATTCCCGGAAGCATGTAACTATGGTTCAGAACATATTTACCAATCTTTGTTGTGCCGGCAGAGTCAAAAGCAAGAGCAGCAACACACTGACCTGAAGCCGGAATGAAAAAGTTAGAGTTACAGCACATCCAACCGGCGATTATGATATTTGCAGGAAGCCCTAATGCAATCCCAATTGGAATCATGATCATGGTAGTTGATGCCTGGCTGGTAGTAATGGCACCTACGATGAATACTGCTATGATGTATATCCATGGATACTGATTAGTCATGGCAGCCATATTGTCAGTTATGAATGAAGCCTGATCATTGATGAATGTATTAACAAGCCAGCAGAGACCAAATGCCAGAATAACAGCAAACATACCTGTCTTGAAAACGGGTTGATCCAATAGTTTGTTACTGTCAATCTTACAGAAGATCACCATTAAACCTGCTGCAACCAACATAAACATTTCAATAACTGTGGTTAATGCTAATTTTGATTCATCAGAGAATGTAGGAAGAAGAACCTTTGATCCGGCCCCCATGATAACGATTGCTACCATGGCGATAATAAAGATAGTAACGGAAGTTTTTTCCTCTTTTGAAGCTTCTACTTCCTTGTGCTCTCTCTTTGAAAAATCTTCTATCTCACCTGCCGCAAGACGCCTCTGGAACTCGGGATCGTCAGCCAGCTCCTTGCCTTTTTTGAGCATAACCAGTGCTGCGGCAAGCGTTCCACAGAGTGTTGCGGGTATAGCAACACAAAGCAGGCTGAACATATTTATATTTGAAGCGTAGGGAGATTCAGCAACAAAAGAAAGAACAGCAACTGTTGCCGCAGAAAGGGGGCAGGCAGTAATTGCGAATTGCGAGGAAACTATTGAAGCAGCTATCGGTCTCTCCGGACGGACACCCGTCTGCATGGCGATTTCGTCAATAACCGGTAACAGCGAATAAACTATGTGACCAGTACCACACATGAAGGTAAACAGCCACGCTACCAGCGGTGCCATTACTGTGATCATTTTGGGATTTTTACGCAAAATTTTCTCTGCGATACGAACCAAAAAATCCAAACCTCCACATGCCTGTAACATAGATGCTGCGCATATAACAGCGATCATAATAAGGATGACCGTAATCGGCGGATCAGAAGGTTTAACCCTTAGAATGAATACCATTATGAACATGCCGATTCCACCGGCCATAGCCAGAAAAGGTCCTCCTTTGCGAACACCCCAGTAAATTATTATCATCACTATAAGCAATTCTAACCAGAACATTTTTCCCTCCTTTTTGCAACTATTTATTTTTTATACATTTGGTTTTTATTATATAAACTTTAAGAAATGGGACTAAATAAGAGTCAATACTCGACCTTCCACATATATCGTCTAGTCGTCAATGGATGCTGACGTTCAGTTGCAAGATCATGGTTATAGATTGGATAGACATTGTTAAACAAAGAATGATTAAAATAATCAACTACAGAGGAATCAATTGTAGACAAACCTAATTCCTTCGCGTCAAGCACTTCGATGTTCTGACCATATTTTCTCAAGAATGTCAGAGCTCTCTCATCCAGTTCTCTTGTAGATCCTTCGTTGATCTGTATTACGAAAGTGCGATTCTTGTCAGTTACTTCAAAAGGTCCATGGAAAAACTCTCCGGTGTGGATACTGCTTGAATCAAGCCACTGCATTTCCATAAATATACAAATACTCTCCATGTAAGCAGCACCGTAAGCTGCACCACTTCCCATTGTGTAGATAACCGGAGAATCTTTATACTTTTTAGCAAAATCCAGAGAACGCTCTGCAACATGACGTCTTGCATTCTTTATGATACCCGATATCAGCCCAAGACCTTCTCGGAATTTATCATAGTTTGCATAACCCTCTGTCTGTGCAACAAGTTCTACAGCTACAAGTAGAGCACACATAGTCTTTTCACCAGCATAATCTATATCTCCGGCAAGATGGTCGGGACTTGCATCAAAGCTGTAAAGAATCACATAATCACCAAACTCAACTATCTCTGATTCTTCCAGCCAGGTCAGAAGAATTACAGCAGCTCCAGCTTTTTTTCCTATTTCGGCAGCCTTAATTGTCTCGGGAGTGTTACCCTTGTGACAAGCCAGAACAATGATAGAATTCTCTCCAAAATCTTTTGGTGTACTATGAACGAACTCATTACTGCTTATCCATGCGGATCTCAACGATACAGCTTCCTTTTCCATAAAGGTCTTTGCAGGATAAAGAGCTCCCAGGGAACCTCCACAACCTACGAAGTAGATAGACTTTACTCCACCCTTATCTCTTTTATTTTCGATGATCTCTGCTACGATGTTTTTGATATCCTTGTTTTTGTAACTCATTGTATTCTCCTTATCTTTTATATTGTATTTGTTTGTTTTGTATATATGTATCATATTGTATTATTCTGTATTTGTCAACATTGTTTTATATAATACATATTTTAATTCATTTTATATATTTTAGGGTTATAAATCACAGCAATAGTGGCTTATTTAAACATGTTTTGGTTTATATTGTTATTATTTACGCTCGCATTTGTATCTATATGTATCATCAGCACATTTTGTCGCCTTAACAATGTACCATAAGGCCTGTCATATGTGTTTTAAACAACTACATATTCCCTTTATCTTTAATCTTGCGCAAAATGTCTCTATTTTGTATTATTAGTAATATCAAAACCAATTTAGTTCTATCCCTTTAATCTCAAGGAATTAATACATATGAATACAAAAAATCTCGATAATAACACTGCAACTCCGCTATATCTTCAGCTCAAGAACAAACTGCAGAATAGCATTGAATCTGGAGTTCTCGCTCCCGGAAGCAAACTTCCAACAGAATTCGAACTGAGTGAACAATTTAACGTCAGCCGCGTCACTGTAAGAAAAGCCTTGAAAGAACTATCTGATCAGGGATATCTGGAAAGGAAATCTGGAAAAGGAACTTTTGTAGCTGAGAAGAAGCTCCAGCGCAATATCTCCACTGGAGTTCTTGCCTTCTCTGACATGTGTCGTTCTATGGGTCTTAAGCCAGGAGCGCAAACCATTAAAATGGCATTGGAAGACCCAACAGATAAAGATGTAGAGCGTATGCATCTGGCTCCTAATGAAAAAATAATGGTAGTAGAACGAATACGAACTGCCGATGGAAAGGCAGTCGTTTTGGAAATCAACAAATTTCCGGAATCATTTTCTTTCCTATTTGGCGAAGATCTCAATAATTCCTCTCTTTATGAAATACTTGATAAAAAGCATGGTATTATTCTTGACCATTCCCACAAAGTTATAGACATTGTTTTCTCCAATTCCCGAGAGTCAAAAGCTCTTGGTATCTCCAAAGGATACCCGTTACTACGGATAAGTAGTATAGTCACAGATGCACAGGAGACCATTGTCAACCTGTGTACACAGTTGTGTATCGGAGATAAGTTCAAATTAAGTATTTAAAATATTGCTTTATTATCACTGATTATATTTGGGTCTCCAAACTTGTGTGGGGTCTATTGTTGGGGTCTATGTTTGTAACCACATTACCGATTGTGTGTTGCTGATGGAATACCGCCTAAATCACTTCCAGAACTACCAATAATCGGGGTTTTATACACCTATAGCTCCAGACCTATAGTTAAAAAACCTATGTCCTGAAGGGGTGATCTGCTTAAAGATCCAAGCAGACAAAAAACACCCTCAGGTTTCCCTGTGAATCACGTAAAAAAAGCAGACTCCCTTCAGGAAATCTGCTTTTCATAAAAACATATACTATGATGTGAGTGTCAAACCGTTTTCTCGATTACTTTCCCTGCTCAGGAAGCTTGAAGGATGACTTAAGTCCTACAACTCTGTTAAATACAGGATGACCTTCTGTTGAATCCTTGCTGTCTACACAGAAGAAACCGTTACGTACAAACTGGAAGCTGTCATATGGCTTAACATCCATAAGCTCAGGCTCAACCATGCAGTTTGTTACTGTTACGAGTGAGTTTGGATTGAAGTTAAGTGTTCCATCATCGTTGAGCTTGCCCTTCTCCTCGTCGATGAGCTGCTCATAGAGACGTACTGTCACCTGACCTGCGGTAGGAGCATTAACCCAATGGATAGTTCCCTTTACCTTACGGCCTGTAAAGCCTGATCCTGACTTGGTCTCAGGATCGTATGTGCAGTGAACAACTGTTACATTACCCTCGGCATCTGTCTCATAGGACTCTGCCTTAACAAAATATGCAGACATGAGACGAACCTCGTTGCCGACATAAAGTCTCTTATATTTCTTTGGAGGGTCGATCATGAAATCGTCTCTCTCGATATAAAGCTCTCTTGAGAAAGGTACCTGTCTTGAACCGAGTTCATCATTCTCCAGATTGTTCGGAACCTCCAGCATCTCAGTCTGACCTTCCGGATAGTTGTCGATGATGAGCTTTACAGGATCGATAACAGCCATCATTCGTTTGTCCTTAAGCTTCAGATCCTCACGGATGCAGTACTCAAGAAGTGAATAGTCTGAACTTGAGTTAGCCTTGGAAATACCCGAAAGCTCTACGAATGTACGGATAGAATCAGGTGTGTAGCCACGTCTTCTGAGGGCTGCGATAGTTACAAGACGAGGATCATCCCATCCATCAACTACTCCATCCTCAACAAGCTTCTTGATATATCTCTTACCTGTTACAACATTTGTGAGATAAAGCTTGGCAAACTCAATCTGTCTTGGCGGATTCTCAAAGTCACAATGCTTTACAACCCAGTCATAGAGAGGTCTGTGATCCTCAAACTCAAGTGTACAGATTGAATGTGTGATGCCCTCCACAGCATCCTCGATAGGATGAGCAAAGTCATACATAGGATAGATGCACCACTTGTCACCTGTGTTGTGATGATGCATATGAGCTACACGATAGATGATCGGGTCTCTCATGTTGAGGTTTGGAGATGCCATATCGATCTTGGCACGGAGTGTAAGTGTACCGTCAGCATACTTGCCGTCCTTCATATCACGGAACAGCTTCAGGTTCTCCTCGATGCTTCTGTTTCGATTTGGAGACTCCTTGCCGGGAGTTGTAAAATCTCCACGATACTCTGTGATCTGCTCAGCTGTAAGGTCATCTACAAACGCAAGTCCCTTGTTGATAAGAAGAACAGCCTTCTCATACATAACGTCAAAATAATCCGATGCAAAGAAAACTCTGTTCTCGAACTCTGCACCAAGCCACTCTACATCTCTCTTGATGGCGTCAACGAACTCTGTTTTCTCCTTCATAGGGTTTGTATCATCAAAACGGAGATTGAACTTGCCGCCATACTCCTTGGCTATACCGGAATTAAGGATGATAGACTTGGCATGACCGATATGGAGATATCCGTTTGGCTCCGGTGGAAATCTCGTATGGACATGGTCGTAAACACCCTCCTTGAGATCCTTGTCGATCTCACGCTCGATAAAATTCTTGGACTCCTGTGGCTTAACCTCAAGCTCACCGTTTTCATTTCTAATTTCTTCAGACATCATAGTCCTCCTCATAACACGCTGCCGACCAGTGCCGACACCTGATTATTAAACTTTGTCCGGGGCGAATGCTTCTACCGCCGCATCGTCACTCTGCCCTGATGCATCTTGGATGCTGCCCGAACAGTATCGGAACTTCACACAGACAGCTGTCGAAGGGCAATCCCGCATCGCACTCCCAGACTTCTAAAATTAAAAGCCAGAGGGCTGAGATCAAAGCGCTCAGTCCATCTGGCAAATAATCTAAAACCCATTGAATTTTACAACTTTCAATGTCTGTCTGCAATACTCTACTCCATATTTCGTTTATGTCGTGCTCTGTCCTCTGCCATCCTGTCAAATCCGACTCTGTGCATCATATTGAGGTCTTTCACCTCCGAATATCTGACACTGCCAACCGATGGATATAATGTGCAGGAGTATCCATTAACCTGATGAATGTCTGCAACCAGTCCTCTGATCCTCTCGGCAATATGATCAACATCCCTCTGATTGCCATACTGCACAAAGGCCATGAAGTCATCCCCCGAGTATCTGACAAGCGTTGCGCTGGTTCCCAGACCAACCGAAAGCTTCTTACCTATCGCATAAAGAATTTCGTCTCCGAACGCATGTCCGTGCAAATTTTTGAGTTCATGGAAATTGTCAACGGAGAAGTATATCTCCGCAAAATCCGTGCCTCTCCTCTCGTATTCATCACAGTAGGTCGTTATGGCAGCCATCATGCCGCGGACATTCAGAAGCCCGGTCAGTTTATCTGTTTCCTGAAGATTAATGCGGTCTGCATGATCACGTATCGAATCCGTAACATCCTCAAAATAACCTATCAGCCCGATGATCCGGCCATTGTCATATACAGGCATCTTGGAGGCACAGATATCCCTGATACTTCCATGAGCGATGCAGTGTCCGGGTATCCTGTTGGTCACCGCTCCCTCTCTGAGAACCCGGTACTCATCTCTTCTGTAAGGTTCAGAGGCAACATGCCATCCCATATCCTCATCAGTCTTGCCTACAAAATCACCCGTGCTCTTGAACCCGTAATAGTCCATGAATTTCTGATTGGCTCCAACAAACCGTCTCTGTTTATCCTTCCAGAACAGTCCGATGTTTGAATTGCGGATCAGGTTATCCCAGAGGAGCTCCTTGGTAAGCTCCGCTCCAACCTCCGAGCCCATGGACTCTTCATAGTTCTGATAGTACTCTGACCACGCCGTAGCCTTGATGGAGTCAGCATTTCTGACAAATACAAGGGCGTGTTTAGGAGCCACCATGAGAGCCAGATAAATCTTCCAGGTATAATCACCATGTACAGTCCTCGTCCTTATGTACGCATTGATGAAGCCACGCTCTGACTTACCGATCTTGTCCTCCAGCGTACTGATCTCAAAAAACTTGAGATAATGCTTACAGTCATCATCAAACACATACTTCTCGGCATGTTCACGGGCGATTTCAGTGATATTGCCGCTGGCAAACTCTGCATCCTCAGCAGAGCCTATGTACAATACCTCAAATTTATCATTTTCAAGATCCAGCGAATAAACTCCGTTATATATACCGTAAAGATGTCTGAGGTTCGCATCCAGTTTCTCAATCTTTCCAACCTTTCCTTCTTTACTGATATTTCTGATACTGTAGATGATGGAGCATCTGTCATCGTACTGAGATATCCTTCTGAACTCAAAGGAACAGTAATTTCCTCTTATGGTGTGGTCAAATGCATCCCTCCCATTTACTTTGGTGGCCTCGAGGGCATTATGAAACTTCTGTACGTCTACACCGTCCTTGTCATCTAAGACATGAAGTTCCCCATCGATAAAACCCCAGCCAAGCTCCTTAAGTACATTTACATATTCTGAATTGTAGTAAATGAATCGGAAGCTCCTGCTATCATACTCAACTATAGCAAGTGGTATGGAGCTTTCCCATCTGTCCTTTACAGAATCATCAGAATAGTCAATCCTTCGTGCCAAAGGTCGGGTACTCAAAACATTGACCCTGCTGATATCATCATAATATCTGGCCTCGTCCGGAGACTCTATCACAAGCTTCTTACGGAGAATCATCTCTTCCATACACTCTTCTCCCGGAAGAGGTTTTCCAAACAGATACCCCTGCACCTTCTCACAGCCTATGGTCTTCAGGAACTCCAACTGTTCCTCGGTCTCCACACCTTCAGCCAGTGTCTGGATACCTATCTCCTTGGCCATGTCGATGACAGACATAACTATACGACGGGCTTTTACGCTGAAATCCTGAATAAACTTCATATCGATTTTGATCTCATCAAACTCAAAATCCTTAAGAACATTAAGTGAGGAGTAACCGCTTCCGAAGTCATCCATCCAGACATTGTATCCGGCATCTCTGAAACGTTTTATCTCCCTCTGCATCTTGGCAGCATCATCATTAAGGGCAGATTCGGTGATTTCAATATTTACAAACTCCCTGGATATCTCATACTGTCTCACTGAAGCGTCAACGATATCGAAGATGTCACATATGTCAAAGTCTCTTCTTGATAAATTTACAGAAAACGGCACAACAACTTTCTGATCATTGATACGGTTTCTAAACATCTTACAGGCTTCGCTGACAACATACCCGTCAAGCTTATGAATGAGGCTGTGAGTCTCAAGAAGATGAATGAAATCTGCCGGTGAAAGGATTCCATGCTCAGGATCATCCCATCTGGCAAGGGCCTCCACACTGCACATCTTTCCGGTGATAACTCTGATTACAGGCTGATAGTAGACCTTGATCCACTTCTTTTTTATCGCTTTATCTATATTTTCAACTATATACTTTTCAAAATCTAAACTATTCATACTATACCCTACGCACGTAAAAATTATTGTGTCCATTCAAAACTGTGTATAGATATTAACTATACAGAGCATCTCACTATCTTCTTTAAATTATATACATTTGGCACCGTCAAAGTCAACGAAACCGCATAAAATGAAGCCTTTAAACATATGCATTTTAGACAATTTTTATAATGATAAAATGCACGGGACCTCCCGTGCATCTTTACAAAGTATCATAAAGGTTATTTGTTCAAAAGATCTATGAGAAGATCCGGCAGGATACCGTCATTTCTTGTCCACATAGACTCTATCTGCTCCTCCGGTACAGGAGAAGTTCCGATACCGCACTCAATCGTTACGGAAGGGATATCAAGCTTCTGAACTGCCCAGTCCTTATATCCGGCAGCATCTGTCTGTGACCATGAGTTAGAGATTGCATATCCTGAATTGTTATGAACTATAGTTGCAAGGTTCAGGCCTTCATTCTTATAGGTCCCCGTCTCTCCGAAATACCAGTAGATAACCTTACCCTGTGTGTGATAGCTGATGGTTCTGTCCGGCATGATAGCTCTCGTAAGATCTGCAAGCATCTTGGATTCAATCTCAGACTCCGGAGCAGTGCCCTTGTAGTTCATAGAAGAAGGATGGTCAACCTTGGCTGCTGCCTCACTCCAGTTTGCATCAAAGTTACGGTTCAGATTTACACCGTTAATGTTATTCTTCCATGTTCTCAGGTATGTTCCCATATCAGTTGCACCGTCAAAACCTGCTATCGTCAAAACAGAAGTCTTGGCTGCAACCGTCTGAAGTGCATCGATCCCGCCCTGAACCAGTGTGATTCCGTCAGGATCCACCATAGGAACAAAATGTATGCATGTGTTCTGCAAAAGCTCCGGTACGGAACATCCTCTGTACACGGTACCCTTCTGCTGCATCTCAAGAAGTGATGCTATTTCTCTCATGCAGAGCTGGCTCACGATGTACTCTCTTGCATGTATACCCGCATGAACAAGGATCTTGTGCTTTGCATTGGGATTGCCGACTACAACATGATACAAGGATCTGTTATCTGCTGTTGTTCCGAGTACATCCATCTGCATCTCAGGGAATTGCGCCTTGAGAACTGTAAGATCATCCACCATATTCTGATATGTATAGGTGGCTATATTGTTAAAATGAAAACCTGCCGGAAGCGGCAGTGTATCTCCCAGTCCGTCTGCATAAACATTGGAATCCGCTGCTGAGTTTGCGGTCATGGTACTATCCGCACCGGATGCAGCCTGTGCAGCACCCGTTCCTGCCATAGGTCCAACCTCTGATGTGGTTGATGCAGTTCCGGTTTCCGTTGACGGAGATGCCTTGGGACCGATCTCACCCTGCGCAGCTTCTGTACCTGCTGTTGTCAGAGACGCCTGAGTTGTCTCTGTCTCGTTTGCGTTTGTTGTTTCCATTACAGTTTGTACCTCATTAACTACAGCTTCTGTCCCGCTTACTGCCTGCGATGCACCTGTTGTATCAACGATTGCAGACTCTGCAGCGGTTCCTGAAGCTTCAACGATAGCTGTGACTGTCCCGTCCCCTGTTGTGACAGTGTCAGCATATCCTTTCATGCACAAGCCTGTGCTCAGTAAAGCTGCAACAGCCACAATAATATAAGATTTTTTATCCATAATTACCTCTTCATATGATTAACATAACGCAGCTATTATAACGGATATTAAAGGGGGATAATTTAACGATTTAATTAAGATTCTTGTTCGTAGGATAAATCTGATGATAGAATAAATATCAGTCACCTATGATAAACATTTCCATCGTTAAAATATGAAATTACTAAAGCTTCTAAGCAATTACAAAATATATATCATCGCAATCATCTGTGATTTCCTGTCTTTTTGTGCCATGAGGCTTGCCGCAGGAAGCCGCGATTTTGCCAATGTCTACTCCGAAACAATCTATCACTGTATAAGCACCTTTGTGGGTACGCTGACAGGTTTTATCCCCTTATCCCTTGTGGAAATTCTGCTGTATGTTTTGGCAGTTTTTGTTTTGGCGGACTTCCTTCGTCAGATGATACACATAAGCATGGGAATCTCAGCATTGCTGCGCCCATCTTCTGTTTCTTCAAAGCCCCTGGCGAAATTATTCTGCCCTGTTTTTCTTCTGCACCTGTTTCTTATAGCGTCTCTTCTTTTCACACTATACATTTTTAACTGCGGCATCAACTACCGGCGTTCAAGCTTTTCTGCCGAAGCAGGGCTCGGTACTGTAGAAGAGGATGTGAATGAAGAAACATTGGTCTCCATGTGTGAGTACATCATCAAGAACATAAATGAGACTACCGATAAGCTGATCAGTTCAACTTACAGCGAGCCTTCAATTCAGAGCCCTGAAAAATCCGGCGCTGCCTGTGACGGCTCTGCGAACTCAGATCAATATGACAGCATTTATCCGCTCAGACTCTACAACGGAGCTTATATCGGTGAGACTATGTCTACTCCACGTGCCAATGCTTCCTTCCTGTGGGACGCAGGCACATCGGGACTGAAAGCCATGGCGGAAATCGGTCAGAAATACGAACGTTTATCCGGTCCGTACCCTTTCCCGAAACCGGTTATGAACTCATGGATACTAAGTGTTCAGCAGACTACAGGAGTATACTCACCTTTCACTATCGAAGCGAACTACAACAGAGACATTCCCTACTATGATATACCTTTTACGATTTGTCATGAGTTGTCGCACTTAAAGGGCTACATGCAGGAGGAAGAAGCCAATTTCATAGCTGTTCTCGCCACCATCGGTTCTGACGATCTGTACTATAACTACTCCGGCTTCGTCAGCGCCTGGGTGTATGCCGGCAATGCTTTATATAAAATAAATCCCGCAAAGTTTTCTGAACTTTACGGGACTATCAATGCCTGCACTTTGCAGGATTTGAAATATAACAACGAATACTGGGATCAGTATGAGTCAAAGATTGCTGATGTTCAGGAAGAGATCAATGACGCATACCTGAAGTCAAACGGACAGACCGGAGGTGTCCAAAGCTACGGGCATGTGACAGATCTCATGGTTACGTACTTTGCAGAACATGGTGAGCTAAGGTATTGAGTGTCAGCCTTTCAGGTAATCCAAAAACCGAAGGGCCTCATCCTTTCTATCGGAAACCGCCGGTATGCCGAACACCGGAACTGTTTCTCCGAAGTAGCCGGATGAGTTTATCTTATCAAAGTCATCAACCACTATACCTACAGGTATCGGGTCTTCCATTTTGTCCGGATCCGGCATGACAAAATCTTCTCTGGCAATTACGTCCGGCTCGCCCATAATCTCTGCCGCAAGCTGCTCCATCTCGCCAAGAGTTTCATCAGTCTCACTACTTCCCATAGCGGCTACCTCTTTCTCATAATCACTTTCCGCGATATCCCCCGCATCAAGTTCTGCCATCTTCCTCTGTGTTTCCGCATCAATGTAGTATAGCTTTCCTTCTGCCTCATACTCTCTGAACTCTTCTTCCGGAAGCACTGTTCTCAGATCTGCAAATGCCTTGCTGAGCGCATAATAAGTGAATACCCCCGGATCTATGACCATCGCATCAAGGTCGTGGGAAGCGAAAAGCGCTGCGATCTTGGCATTCTCAGCCATACTGAACTGGCTGTTTACATTGGGATTGAAGGAGGCCGTTGTGTCAATGACAACATTGTGAGCACCATCATCAATCCCCGCGAAATCCGCGAACTCCCGCTCCATATCCTCTGACGCTGTCATTGCACCGCTTCCTGTTCCGTTCAGGAACATAGCATAGAAAGCAAGGGGCTTGTTGTTTAACCATGTATTAACAACTGATACAATGAGAATAGCGGAAATGATAACTCCTATTATCGGAAACTTGTAGTAATCAAATATATATTCTATCTTCTGTCCGAAGCTCATTTTGGATAGCTTCTTTTTTTCTTTTTTTATTTCTTTTTTCAGTTCTTCTTTCATATTGTTTCTTGCTGCACTTTCATGTCATTTTCTATAATAAACTCAAAATATAATATCAGAAAGCCATCAAAATATCCACTTTACCAATTGACAGTTTTGATATACATTTTAGGTGTAAAAAAACGATGTGTCTGTCACAGGTGTTTTCACTCCCATGGCATGATCATCATCACATGATTTTATAGCAGAGTAGACATTTGAGCGTATAGTGCCCTCCGAACGGGGAGTTTGTCGGGGGGACGAAGCATCCATCACAGATGGAGCGCGGTTCAGCTGTCGCATCCCGCTGCAGTGGAGGATATAACCTCCTTTGTAGTCAGGGGCTGCAAAGGAGGTATTTTTATGCAAAAGTTCTCAACGAGAATGCTGGTAACCCTTTCAGTTCTTGTCGCCTTACAGGTGATTCTGACAAGATTTTGTTCTTTCAATGCGTGGAATGTACGCATCGGCCTTGGCTTCACCGCCCTGGTGGTGGCCGCAATCTTCTATGGTCCGGTGGCCGCCGCAACAGTCGGGGGACTGGGTGATCTGATAGGTTCGATAGCATTTCCGACAGGCCCGTATTTCCCGGGATTTACATTAACGCAGGTCCTCATGGGACTGGTGCTTGGATTTGCTTTGTATCGAAAGTATACCGGGGCCGCTGCAGAATCCGGAGTTTCACCTGATACGGGTTCATCGGCTCTCTATTCCGGAACGCAGCTTTCACAGCTCCTGCGCGTGGTGATCGCTGTGCTCATCAATCAATGTGTCTTCAGCCTGCTCCTCAATACGATGTGGATATCACTTGTATACGGTTCAAGCTTCACCGGACTTCTGGCAACAAGAGCACTTCAGGCAGTCGTTACTGCACCAATACAGATCATCATCATCTCTGTACTTCAGGGCATCATGAAACGTGCAGACATCAGAAGCGTACTTGCACTCTGAACCCACACATTTACTGTCTTACCATACGCAGCGCTCTCACTTGAACTATCATTTTTTATCTGAAAGGCAATATTATGAATTGGAACGAAGCTATAGCACTTCTTCACGGAAGTGATTGGAAACATGCAAAGATAGGTCTCCTGCGCATGAGGGATCTCATGCAGATTCTCGGAAACCCGCAGAAGGAATTGAAATTCATACATATTGCCGGGACCAACGGAAAAGGTTCAACCTGTTCCATGACCCGATCAATACTCACAAAAGCCGGTTTCAAAACCGGCTTATATATATCCCCTCATCTCTATAGCTTCAATGAACGTATCTCTATAGATGGAGTCGATATCTCTGACTCCGATCTCTCACGTCTCGCACTCACAGTAAAAAAAGCTATCGGGAAACTAAACGAAGAACCTACGGATTTTGAACTTATCACAGCTATCGCTTTCCTTTATTTCAAGGAGCAATGCTGTGATTATGTTGTGTTGGAAGTCGGCATGGGGGGACGATTGGATGCCACCAATATAATCTCGGCGTCTGCTGTTTCCTGTATCATGAGCATCGGTCTCGACCACACTGAATTTCTGGGTGACACCGAGGAAAAGATTGCAGAGGAAAAAGCAGGTATCATCAAAAGAGGATCCGACCTTGTAGTTTTACATCAGAAGCAATCTGTAATGGATGTTATCAGAAAACACTTTGACAGAGTCAACGCAGAAAATCCAAATCATCCTAAGCTTTTAGTCACTGATCCGGAGAGTCTTCATATCATATCCCGTTCTCTGTCAGGTCAGGTTTTCAGCTACCACGGAATCAGTGATATCCGCCTCAATATGCTCGGGGAATATCAGGTGCGGAACGCCATGGCCGCAATTGACATTGCACTGCTCCTGAGAAAACATGGCGTCGGTATATCTGATGAAGTCATCATGAGGGGTATCTCTGAGGCAAGATGGCCGGGGCGTTTCGAGCTGCTCTCTCAGAATCCGGTGGTGATCATTGACGGCGCCCATAATCCGGACGGAGTAAATGCCTTGATCGGTTCCATCGAAACCTTTTTGCCTGACACAAAAATCAACTTTGTTATGGGTGTAATGAAGGACAAGGACTATCACACCATGCTCCGCCTCATAAGTCCTTATGCTGAGAGTTTCACTACAGAGCTTCCTTACAGTGCAAGGGGCCTTGATCCGGAGGTACTGAAAAAAGAAATCGGAGAATATTTTGAGGGACCGGTACAGACTGCCTCCTCTGTGACAGACGCCGTGGACAAAGCATTGGCAAGGACAAGAGAAAACGGGGCGCCTGTCATCTGCTTCGGTTCGCTATACCAGGTGGCGGATATAAGGAATTATTTCTTAACGGATTTCCAGGAAAATCTGTCATCCTATGATATTTCGTAATAGACTGTGGTTATATCCTCTCCTAAATTTTATGTATTATGCATTACGCACTCTCCCGTGATTTAATATAGATATGATAGGTATTTATACCTTCCGGATTTTATATGCTTACAGCCATCCTTTTACCTGACTTATACGGGCACCTTCTATAAAATACATCTAAAAAATCCGGAATTCAGTCTTATACTTGGAGGCATATATGAGAATTATCGATATTCTAAAAAATGACAATATCACGCTATCTTTTGAGGTTTTCCCTCCGAAAAAAATTGAAAATTTCGATTCAGTTCAGGAAGCAACCGAGAGCGTTGCAGCTCTTAAGCCGAGCTTTATGTCCGTAACCTACGGTGCCGGCGGAGGAACTTCCGAGTTCACTCTCAATATCGCCAAAAACATCCGTGACAAGTACGGCGTTGAGGTTCTGCCTCATCTTACCTGTGTATCATCTTCCAGGGAGCATGTTCACAAGATGCTGGAGAGCTTCAAGGCAAACGGCTTTGAAAACATCATGGCACTGCGCGGCGACATCCCAAAGGACGGAACGCCTTACAGTGACTATCATTATGCATCCGAGCTCATCGAGGACATCAAGCAGCACGGCGATTTCTGCATCGGCGGTGCCTGCTATCCGGACGGTCATGTTGAGTGCTCTCACAAGGACGATGACATCAGGAATCTGAAGAAAAAGGTTGATGCGGGAGTTGATTTCCTCACAACTCAGATGTTTTTTGATAATGCTGAATTCTTCAACTTCCTGTACAGACTTAGGGAAAACGACATCCGTGTGCCGGTTCTTGCGGGTATCATGCCTATAACAAATGCAAAGCAGTTAGGCCGTTCAGTTGCGCTTTCCGGAACCACTGTTCCAACCCGTTTCAAGGAAATAGTTGATAAGTTCGGCGACCATCCTGCTGCCATGAAACAGGCCGGAATCATTTACGCCACAGAGCAGATCATCGACCTCATCGCAAACGATGTAAAGCACATCCATGTCTACTCCATGAACAAACCTGACATCGCAGAAGCCATCCAGAAGAATCTTTCAGAGATTCTGAAGATCTGATTTCAAGTGCTGTCACCTTTTGATTTGTAAAATGATTGAATTACGTACCAAAGAAATTTACCGTTTTCTCGGTTACAGAAGTATCACTCCGACTCCGGAGATTGACGAACGAATAGGCATTTGCACTGAAAAAATGCAGAAAACCGCTTCGCCCAAATGCTTCTACCGGAAATTTTCCGTAACTCAGACGGCACCTGACATTACAAATATCGCAGGTATAAGCATTAAATCCAGAAACCTGTACAGAAACCTGTCAGGCTGCGACTATGCATATATGTTTGCAGCAACCATAGGCATGGGCATCGACCATCTCATCAAGCGGAGCGAGATCACAAGCATGCTTGATGCCGCGATCTATCAGGCCGCCGGAGCGGAAATGATCGAGTCTTATGCGGATGCCGAAGTTGAAAAGCTAAAGGAGTCCGAGGCTCAGAACGGTTATGTTCTGCGTCCTCGTTACTCTCCCGGTTACGGGGATCTGCCGCTGGCGCTTCAGGCTGATTTTGCAAGGATACTTGATATGCAGAAATGGTGCGGCATCATCCTCACAGATACTCTTCTGATGGTTCCGAGCAAGTCTATCACTGCTTTCATCGGTTGTGTAAAAACCATCGAATCACCAACCGGAGCTTCATCAGTTAACGAATCCGATGAAACAGCCTATCTCGCTGATGTGATCAATCCTTTGGAGGCAACAAGGCGTTCTGCTGCGGAAGCCACGGAAAATCAACATATATGCAGTGACAGGCAAGTTTCAGACAGATGCTCTGACTCAGACAAACATACCATTTCAAACAGGAACAGCACTACCTCCTGCACTCTCTGCAGCAAGGCACCGGACTGCTTATACAGAATAGAAAACACTTAAGGAGAAAGCAAACTCATGGGCAAACATATACTGGATCGTTTAGGTAAAGAATGGATATTTTTCGACGGCGGAACAGGCTCTATACTGCAGTCAAAAGGTCTTGAGCCCGGAGAGCTTCCTGAAAACTGGAATCTCTCCCACCCTGACGATATCCTCGACTTACACCTCAGATATCTTAAAGCCGGAGCCGATATCTTCAACACCAACACCTTCGGCGCAAACCGTCTCAAGTTCCCTGATAATCTGGATGAGATTGTCACCGCGGCAGTAGCATTAGCCAAGGAAGCACGTACCCGGGCCGGCCGCGAGGATGATGCTTATATAGCCCTCGATATCGGTCCGACCGGAAAGCTCCTGAAGCCTATGGGGGATCTTTCTTTTGATGATGCTGTAGATATCTTTGCCGAGGTAGTCAGAATCGGTGCCAGGGAAGGTGCAGATCTCGTCCTCATCGAAACCATGAACGATTCCTACGAGGCCAAGGCCGCTGTCCTTGCAGCCAAGGAAAACTGTGATCTTCCGGTATTTATCACCTGCGTTTTTGATGCCACAGGAAAGATGCTAACCGGCGGAACCCCTGAGTCTGTAGTTGCCATGCTGGAGGGTCTCCATGTAGATGCCCTCGGAACAAACTGTTCTCTCGGCCCTGAACAGATGCTGCCCATCGTTTCGCATCTTGTGAAGGCCGCACATGTTCCTGTCATCGTCAATCCCAATGCCGGCCTGCCGAAATCTGTGGATGGCAAAACCGTTTACGATGTAGATGCAGAGGAATTTGCCGGATGGATGAAACAAATCGCAGAGCTTGGCGCGTCAGGTCTCGGCGGCTGCTGTGGAACTACTCCTGAGTACATAAGAAAAGAGATTGAGGCGGTGCGTCCTCTTCCTATGCGTCCTGTTGATAATGTACATCGCACTGTCATCTCTTCTTTCTCACAGACTGTCGAAATCGGCGGCGGAGCCCGTCCTGTAATCATTGGCGAACGCATCAACCCTACCGGCAAGAAACGTTTCAAGCAGGCTCTCATTGAACATGACATCGACTATATAGTTGATCAGGGACTGCAGCAGGAGGATGCCGGCGCAGATGTGTTGGATGTTAATGTTGGCTCCCCTGAAATCGATGAAACAGAGATGATCGATGAAGTCGTAACGAGGCTTCAAAGCGTACTTGCTCTCCCTCTGCAGATCGACACCTCTGACCCTGTTGCCATGGAGCGGGCGCTGAGACATTATAACGGAAAAGCTCTCATCAATTCCGTAAATGGAAAAGAGGAAGTCATGCATCAGGTATTTCCTCTTGTCAGAAAATACGGTGGGGTGATCGTCGGCCTCGCCCTTGATGAGGACGGAATCCCTGCCACTGCTGACGGCCGCATAAGGATAGCAAAAAAGATCTATGAGACGGCTGCCAGCTACGGAATACCTAAAGAAGATGTGGTGATAGACGGTCTCTGCATGACCATCTCCAGTGATCCGAACAGTGCTCTTGTGACGCTTGAAACTGTTCGTCGTATACGTGATGAACTGGGAGGGAACTCTATCCTGGGTGTTTCCAATATAAGTTTTGGTCTTCCTGCCAGAGAACTCATAAACTCTCATTTCTTCACCATGGCTCTCCAGAACGGCCTGTCCTGCGCTATCATAAACCCAAATAACGAAGCGATGATGCAGTCCTACAGAAGCTTCTGCGCCCTCACCAATCAGGACGAGAACTTCATGAGCTTCATAGGTGCATTTCAGAACTATAAAACTCCTGATAAGCGGGTGTCTGATGCGGTTAATGCATGCCGCTCCAGAGTTCTCGATGCCCTTGGTGTTTCTGCTGCCAATGTCTCGCTCTCGGCATCGGCTGGTAAAACCGGTGGCATCGGAGCCCAAAACAATGTTTCGACTTCATCCACTGCAGAATCATCTCCCACGCCATCACCCGGAGGCTCCGGCAAATCAAAGCTGATGGAGCTCATCGAGCGCGGCATGGCAAAACCTGCAGCGGCAGCTACCAAAGAGGCACTGGCCACAAAAAGTTCGCTGGATATCATTAATCAGGATCTGGTTCCGGCACTGGATATAGTCGGTCAGGGATTTGAAAAGGGAACTCTCTTCCTACCGCAGCTCCTCATGGCGGCAGACGCTGCCAAAGCTGCATTTCAGGTGGTTAAGGATTCCATGTCCGGGTCCCAGCAGGAGCTGAAAGGAAAGATCATACTTGCCACTGTGAAGGGTGACATACATGATATCGGCAAGAATATCGTTAAGGTTTTACTGGAGAATTACGGCTACGATGTTATCGACCTCGGAAAGGACGTTGCGCCGGAAACAATAGTTGAAACTGCGATAGAAAAGGACGTAAAGCTTGTAGGACTCTCAGCTCTCATGACCACAACTGTTGTAAATATGGAGGAGACCATCCGCCAGCTCAGAGAGAAAAAACCGGATTGCAGGATTGCCGTCGGCGGAGCCGTCATGACGCAGGATTACGCTGACAAGATCGGTGCTGACTGCTACGGCAAGGACGCCATGACCACTGTACGATATGCAGATGAGCTTTGCGAAAAGGGACTTCTGTAATTTAAAAACGGAGCCTGTGACTTTCTTTAGGTCATAGGCTCCGTTTTACATCATCATCTTAATCAGATTCTTCACCGGATTCTTCATCCTCGGAGTCCTCATCATACAGGGACTCATCCTGAAACTCGAAATCCTCATCGTCAAAGAACTCTTCATCATCAGGCTCATCCATGATGCTCTCATAGTATCCTGCTGTCTCAAAACCATCATCCTCATGGTCTGAAACCATCCAGTCCATAAGTTCCTGAATCTGATCATGTTTTCCATCAAAGCGATTATGAACATAGAACAGTGACAGGATATCGTGACTCAGTTCCATCCCGGGGATTTTGTTATGGAACATCTCGATCAAAGTCCAGAGAGGTACAGAATCATCATACTCGATGTCCAACATGAGAACATTTAACTTGTCAGGATTATAGTAACAGTGGATCATGTCTCCCACTGTATCCTCACCAAACAGATCCATATAAATCTGTCTTATGGCCTTGGCATTGAGCTCGTCCGCATCATTGAGATAAGACTCAGGATCCTCTACCGCTATACGATAGTGGTCAAATACCTCGTTCTTAAGCTCCAGAAACTCCAGTGTATCTGCTATAGCCGTTTCAACAGTGACATCGTTCTGCTCTGCATATGATTTCAAAATCTGTATATACTCATCAGGAAATTCCATCTTTACACTCATATCCAACCTCCGCAAAAAAGGACAGTATCACAGGAATACCTCGTCTCCCGCCCTCTGTCCGTACCTTTTTAAGTGCAAACATCATACCATAAATCCGTACAGGCTACCACTTCATATTCTGAGGAAGTGCCAACAATCTTTGTTTATGTATCATTCATCTTTTCTATCGCCTGCTGCGCCACTTCCCTGATAGCCTCATCATATCCTGTCAATGCTGCAAAAGGTGCAAATTGAGCCGCTCTGTTATATACGGACATGGGCTTATGTTTCTCAGAAACATGATGAGGCATATCGATGATATCACCGTACTTCGCCATAACATCATCATGTTTTCCGTACATCTCGTCCTTTGTTATGCCATGCACATTGTGCCACTCCGGTTTCTCTCCGCTCATACTAATCTCCTGTAAGGGTATTTTGCCGTATATCTCCGGCATACAGATGCAGATCTAACAGACTCCTAAATATGCTCTTCCCATAAATGATAGAAATCCGTCAAATCCCACTATGCCTTATGGCCGCCTATCTGCTCGTTCCGATCTTTCATAGTTGCACCTTCCTGCAGATTCATACCTTTCAGAACAGCATTTTTTCCATACTTCTGTTTTAAGGCCAGAGCTGCCTCCTGAAGTCTCTTCTCCCTTTTTCGGTCTCTTGCAGCCTTTTCTCTTTCCTTTTCAAGTTTCGCGTAATCCGTAAAAAGGTCCATCTGCTCCCATGTTCCGGTCTGATCTCCAAACCGCACGGTTTTGTCTGCTTCTTTTTCATCCTTTACCATAGTGGCGGTTATATTGAAACGTCTCACCATAAGCACAGGGTTAACTATCTCATCATAGAGTTTTGCCGCAGCTTCGGTGATGAGTCTTGTTGACGCAGTCCACTCAGAAAGATTGATGGTGCCATGGGCATGTTTGGGAACTCTCCTTCCGAGATAATCTACTGTCACAGGACCTTTATACTTTTTACTGATAACAGGATCAGTAAGGTTGTCGATATCATAGCCAACAGTAACCACAAGCTGCTTTGTCACGAGATGCTTGCCAACGAGGTCAAGTGACAGCTGATCAGCCATCTCCTTCAGAACAAGCCTGCTCTTTTCATAATCATAAGGGCAATGCAACACCTGCCCTGAACCTATACTGTTATGCTCCGGTTTATAGCTTTTCACATCTTTCATACCGCAGGGCTCATATCCCCAGGCATGATCGATCAAAAGCTCAGCATTGATACCAAAGGTCTTATACAGGAGATCCTCGTTTTCTACAGAGCATCTGGCCACATCTCCCATGGTATAGAGCCCCATGGACTCCAGCTTCCTGGCATACCCGACTCCCACTCTCCAGAAGTCGGTAAGAGGCCTATGATTCCATAAGATCCGCCTGTAGCTCATCTCGTCAATGCTTGCGATGCGCACCCCCTCTTTATTGGGTGGAACGTGCTTGGCAACGATATCCATGGCGATTTTTGCGAGATACATATTGGTGCCGATTCCTGCAGTTGCTGTTATTTCTGTTTCATCATAAATCTCTCTTATCATGTCCATAGCCATGATTTCAGCAATCCTGCGAGGTTCTGATTCTGTGATTCCATGAACCGAAGCATAGGTTCTGAGATACTCCGTTGCATCAATAAAAACTTCATCTATAGAGTAAACATGTATATCTTCCGATGATGCATACCTGAGATAAATGTTGTAAATCTGTGTGCTGTACTCGATGTACTTTGACATCTGAGGTGTTGCTGCGATATATGATAGTTTCAGTGCAGGGTCCGCTTCCAGCTTCCCTGCATCATCAGATGCACCAGAAAAGTCCCGGCCCTTCAGCCTTCGCTTACGTTCTGCATTTATCTCATTAACCCTTTCCACAACCTGGAAAAGTCTGGCCCTGCCGGGGATCCCATAGGCCTTTAGGGATGGAGATACCGCAAGACAGATGGTCTTTTCAGTCCTGCTCACATCCGCCACCACAAGGTGAGTTGTGAGTGGGTTTCGATCTCTCATATGGCACTCTACTGAAGCATAGAATGACTTAAGATCTATGCAAATGTAACATCTGTTTTTCATCGATTCACTCAAAGCCTTAGCTCCGCCATGAACATATCATAGTAATCGTCCTGTCCCTCCAGCTTCGGTGAGTTTTCACCTCCGCCATTGGTTGACCTTTTTATAGCTGCGTAAAACTCTTCACCATAGGTCAGGATATCCATTTCGTAAAGCTCGTATCCTTCTCTCCTCGCTATCTCGCAAAAGGAACTCAGAGGATTTTTCTCTTTCTGCGTTTCCAGAAGTTCCTTTCGGAAATTCTCATCTTTCAGTGCCTTCTCACGAAGGGCTGACATTACTGCCTCAACGTCCATAATCTCTCCCGGATTTTTTATTAAGTATCTGATACATACAACTTACTCATCATGCTTCAACAGATATCTGGTGATAGCCGCTCCCAAAAGACCACCTACAGTCAGTGCCGCCGCTACAAAAAATGCAGGTTTTCTCACGTCAGGATGTGTCGGTATCTCAAACTCTCCGCCGTTTTTACATATGAGGCCTATCTCTCCGTCAGCAATGAGATAGGATTCTCCGTAAAGCATCTCCTTGTTTGTTCTGGTATCTTTCCGTATATACGCTCCATCCGTCAGACAGTAAAATGCTCTGTTCTCACTGTCCGGATATGTTATCTCCTCAAAAAGCTTCTTGCCGTCAAGCATGGAATCGATGAGCTGATTGTAGTGCGGGATGACATTGGTATCGGTAAGACCCAGCCCCTCTATGAAACGCTCATATCCGGCATCCTTGGACTCACCTTCAAGCTCCGGCTGAGCATATACGATGTCGGCACAATTCATGGTGCCTGCACTGATACCTATAACGATGCCTCTGAAGCTTCTGATACGCTCCTTTAGTTTTATCTTATGGAACCAGGCATTCTCAGTAGGTACATGACCTCCGGCAAGTATCACAACATCATATGTTCCAATGATCTCTGCCGTCTGTTCATCTCTCGCATCCAGAACATCAATAGCATCCATACTGAGTCCTGACTTGTTAAATGCATCAAGATACGTCTGAGCCATAGCACTGTTCATCTCGGAATTTTTAGGATCAGATGAGATAAGCAGACCCTTGCTGTGTGCCTTCCAGTCGTCCATAAGTCTGTCTACAAAATGATTACTGTTATCAAGTTTTTCCGGCAACCCGGTACGGCGATTAAACCCACCCGGTGTAGATGTCATATATAAAATCATTTGCGATTACCCTTCCTTACTTTAACAAGACTATTATAGACCTTCATGACAACCACCGACAGTAAAAAATCCCCTCCAAGGAGCACAACTGTCCAGATAAATGTCAACAGAAGTGATTGCTCACGTATACGAAGGAAGAAGTACGGTCCATCAACAATTCCCATTGCATTTAAAAGGATTATAACTATCGCATAGATTATAGTCAGTCCCAGGCTGACATATGGCGCATTCTTCGGAAGTGGTCTTTCATTTTCGAGAAAGAGAAAACTAAGTGTCGACGCCAGCGGTACTCCGAGATGATCCAGCGGATGCATGCCGCTTAATAACTGATGTACATAACCATCCTTTGGCCCAAGTACTAGCAAAACAACTATGCAAGTGAGTCCCAGACAGCAGGTAGTGACATATCTGATGATCGTCAGCCACTCCGGAATCGTCACAGAGCCTTTATAATGCTGCATCATATACGTTGACACAAAACCGCTTGTCCTGCCCTTGGAAACAGCCGGCAGCATAAATATCACAAAAATCGCACTGGTTATGAGACATAGCAGATTTGAATTATCAGTGTAATATTTAAACAACTCCATACCGTTAACTGCAAACATGTAATTAACAACCATCATTTCCAATATAACGATGATGATGTGCACAAACAGTGCCATTCTCAATTTCTTATTTTTCATTTTTAAAAATAAAGCCCGCCGGCACATGCCGTCAGGCCTTTCTCCTATCTAAAAAATATTGTAAATGCCTTTATAGACACTCACTCAGAATGTGCATACAGCACATATCAGAAAGATATAAAGCCCGTGCTGTCACACCGGATGAGTTACAGATCTCTCAATGTGATAAGCTGATAGACATGATAGCCCACCTGCAGTGGCATTGGCAAGAACAAATCTGCGGCCGTCTCAAGGATGATCTTTTCTCTGAGCTTTGTTTTGGCGCCTTTTGTAAGACGTCTCTCCTTGATCTCCTCAAGACTTATCTTGGACTCGTCAACAAACTCATCATCAGGAACCCAGACAGCCCTGTAGTCAAGCGCCTCCAGCGCCGATATAAGCTCATCCTTTGATATAACAGATAAATCAAAGGTTATCGCTGCACCGCCTGTACGGCGATAAACCTTAACCTCCCTGACACCTTTTATCTGCCTGATTGCATAGGAAAGTCTCTGATCATAGATATAATTCAGCCTTCCACCTGCTACACGTATACGTATTCTGTTATCAAGTTCACTTTTAATTTCAAATTTCAATTTCTATTCCTCACAACTGTTTACCGACTTACTAAACCATTAAAAAATCAATATTCGGGCGGGTCATAAAGTCTCAAATCAACGTGCAAGCACGTGATTTGGTACTTTTGACCCTTACATCAATATTATGTCCTGCCACTATCATCAAAACAGAAGCATCCTCGTTGTATGCGCATCAAATTTTACGTTATCAACACCTGTGGTTTCAATCTGATATAAAGCATTGGCCGCAAGGTGCTCCGCCGCCTGCTCGAGATCACGGCATCCTGTCTGATTTCTGTACTTCTCCAGGATAACATCGATCGCTCTGTCCTCAACCACACACTCCTCCGGCTTCATACCCATGCGTTTCAGAACCTTCGGAAGTGAAAACTTCCGGAATATGATCTTTTTCTCATCCGGTGTGTAATCAGGTATATCGATAACCGCAAATCTGCTCATGAGAGGATCAGAGATGCGGGATTTATCATTAGCAGTAGCCACCGGATAAACACCGTTCGTCGGGATACGGCACTCGATGTAGTTGTCTGTATAACCGATATTGTCGAGAAGCGTCAGAAGTGCATCTGCAGGATTACCATTTATACTATTCTTATCGGCTTTATCCAGCTCATTTATTATAAAAACTATATTGCTGGAGCCACTTTGTGTAAATGCCTCCATTATGCGCCCGGCCTTGGCATTGGCATAAACCCGGGGACTGCCTGTTAGTGCCTCCGAGTCGTGTATGGCACTCATATCAAGACTTGTCCACGGAAGTCTCAGAATTCTGGCAACGGCATAGGCAAGCTGTGACTTTCCGATTCCGGCAGGTCCCGCGAGAAGCAGTCCGTATGCCGGTAATGTATGGGTACGGTTTATCTGGATGATGGTTTCCATGATGCGCTGCTTGACTCTCTCAAGACCGTACAGCTCTTCATCCAGAATCTGTCTCGCCCTTACAGGATCGATAGATGCAAAGTAATCACCTTTCCAGTGAATGTTCAGCACCATCTGAAGCGCTCTCTCCGCGTGACGTCTTTCTTCCGGCGTGATGGTGGAGGACCTGATGACAGAGATATTTCTGTCTGCCCAGGACTGCATATTTTTAGGAAGAGTGATCCGTGCACAATCAAGGTAATTAAGCATTGAATTAAGGTCTCTCAAATCCTGCTGTCCTGACTCCTGAAGCTCATCGTTATCCGGTATGTCATCTTCCTCCGGTGCCTTGCTTTCGGCAAGCCTCTCTATACATAACTGTAAAAATCTGTCTCTTTCTGTCTGAATGCTGCTTCCGTCAGGAGATACCGCACGTATCTTATAAACACAGTATCCCTCTTGTCTGCTTTCACCGGTCAACCTTACAGAAACATGGTTCTCTCCAAGCCACTTCTCGAGAGCTATGAACCTCTTGTCTACTGAGAGTATAGGATGATTTAAGTCATTGCCGTCCTTGTCCATGCCGCTGACATTAGCCTCACAGGCACCTTTCGTATAGGCAAATGAAGTTCCCCTCAAAGGATTCACAAAAACACCTGCTGCATGCTTCGGAAGCTTCTCTTTTTCCTCGGAAAGCACCATTATGGGAGAATCTGCACTCAGTATCTTGTCATCTCTCTCCACAATCTGCCAGGTTACTGAAGGAACGCCTTTTTCTGAACCTTGTGCCGGTGAAGAACTGTTGTCTTCTGTTTTATTGAAATCAAATACTCTGTCTGCCATGGCATACCCCTACACTTATACATCATGAATAGTAAACTATCACCGGATTATTGTATCACCTATTCGTAAATGAGCCATCTTGTGCAGTTCACTTAGTCTTTCCGTTTTAGCGCAGCATATATAACCAAATGTTATATCAATCAGTGATTCCATATAATAAAGCATTGACTATTGCTGCCGCGATGTTAGAACCACCTTTACGCCCTCTCGCTACGATAAGAGGAATGTCCAAAGGGGCATCGCCCACAGCCAGATCCCGGATAAGTTCCTTGGCTTCACCTACATTTACAAATCCCACCGGCACCGCAATGATCCCCGCCGGTCTCAGATTTTCTTCTCTTATAAGTCTTTCCAACTCTATAAGTGCTGTGGGTGCATTTCCAATTGCAAAAATGATATTTGAAACCGCGTGATCTAAAACTGGTTTTCTTCTATTATGCTCCGTATCAATATTTTCTCCGGACCCTAAACCGTAGCCTGTCTTTTCCCTTGTCTGAGCCTCAGAAACCGGTGAGCCTCCCGAAATCTCTGTATATTTTATCTTAGGCAAATGCTTTGCAAGTCTTGCAGCATGTTCCATGCTGACAGTGGCTCTCGTTACTCCTCGTTTTTTTGCCTCCGCTGCAATCTCTTCATCCGACATAAAGCATTTAACTTTTCCGTCATACTTTGAAAGGGTGGCCTTACTGATACCGGCCTTGGCCATCTCGGTATCGGTAACGATAACTGCCCCGGCACTAAGTGCTGCTCTCATCCTCTCTACCGCCTGATTTGAAAAAAAGAGATTATTGCAGTAGTCAAAATCCGCCGAGGTATGGATACATCTTTCTATAACAGGCGCCTCTATAACAGGGAGTGCCACTCCCATTTCCTTTAGTTCAGCACGAATGATCTCCATGCTGCGTCTCTCTATATCCTTTGGTTCTATATGTTCAAATATTCTTTTTTCCACGGAATGCTCCCTAATCACTTCTCAACACCTATTCTCGCTTTGATTCCATCGTCATAAGGATGCTTATCCTTGACCATATTGGTTACATAATCAGCCATGGACAGTATGGTTATATCCGGGTTTCGCCCTGTCAGGATCACCTCAACATTCTCCGGAAGCTGCAGGAGAAATCTCGCCAGCATATCGTGATCCAGAAGCTCTTTGTTTACCGCATCAAGAATCTCGTCAAACACAAAAAGGGCCACTATATCTGCTCTGTGAACTCCTCTTGTTATGATGCCGGATTTTTTACGTCTTTCCTCTGATGCTTTGATCACTCTGGGCTGATTCTTTAGAATCGTAGTCATGGTTCTTATAGCTTTAGCGAACATCTCATCACAGTCTTTTCTTGTTTCGGCAAGTTCCATCGGAGTCATACCGGATGTCCAGCCGTAAAAATGCTCGGGAAAAAGAACCAGTATGCCCGGTATCTTCTCAAGCACACTGATTTCTCCGGACATTCCATCCTTGAGAAACTGACAGAAAACCACAGGAATATTGTTTCCTGCCGCCCTCACGGCTGCCCCTACGGCCGCTGTTGTTTTTCCTTTTCCATTACCATGATATATATGAACCATCTGTAAATCCTTGTTTTCCAAGTCCACAGTAAAAACTGCTGCCTTTTCCTGTCATTGTGATCACTCATTCTCACAATAAATTTATTAAGTTGAGTTTACAAAAAAACAGAAAATATTTCACCTATGACTTTTATTTATGATACGTGAATCAACGGAAAATCATCTTTTTTATCTTCTCCATATCCAGGGAATCTCTCAAAACCGCTGCCAGTTTATCGTATTGTTCTTCTTTGAAATCCTCATACCGTAATTCTGTTATATTATCCGGATCTATGCCCTTCCTTTTATATAACATATCGAGGAATGCTTTTCTCAGATCATCCTCATCAAAGAAGCCATGAATATAAGTGCCCAAAACATTGTCACGGCTTGTACAAATACATTTATTCTCTTCTGTTATTTTTTCTTCTGTTTCATTGCGAACCATCTCTCCGGGTGTACGAGAAGGATGTGAGTTAATATAAGTTTCACCCATATGAATCTCATATCCTGTGACTTTTTTCCCATTCAATGTCTTGAACTCTCCACTCAGGCCCTGAAGCTCAAAGGTCACTCTATCCAGGATTTTTTCCTCACTAAACTCAGTGACCATCGGAAGGAATCCGAGGCCCTGAGCCTCTGTCCCCTGATAACCTGCATAGTGTGAAGTAATCAGAGTCTCTGCGCCTACATTATCGCTGATCCTGTCTCCAAGCATCTGGTATCCGCCGCATACCCCTATGATAAGCGTGCCGGCGTGGTGCTTCTGCATTATCTTGGCCTCAAGCCCTGTCGCCCTGAGCCACTCCATATCTCTTATGGTACTTTTGGTGCCGGGGATAATGATCACATCAGGTTTGCCAAGATCTCTTACATCGGAAACGTATCTCAGGGACACTCCCGGTTCTATAGAAAGAGCGGTAAAATCCGTAAAATTACTGATACGAGGAAGACGGATCACCGCGATATCGATGAAAGCTTTTCCGCTTCCTGCGAGATCGTCAGGGATAGAACCCTTGTTTTTATATGTTGTTCCGATATATCGCCGGGCGTCCAACCTTTCCGACAGGGAATCCTCATCATCTATCGCTATATCCATATAAGGTACTACTCCCAGAACATCCTTACCTGTGCGCTCCTTCAGGATATCAAGTCCCGGATCAAGTATAGTCTTGTCACCACGGAATTTGTTGATGATTAGTCCCTGTATCCGTTCCTGCTCCGGTTCCGTAAGAAGGGCTATGGTTCCGTAAAGCTGTGCAAACACACCACCCCTGTCGATATCTCCTACCAGAATCACAGGTGCATCGGCAAGCTCCGCCATGCCCATATTGACGATGTCATCCTCTCTGAGGTTTATTTCCGCCGGGCTCCCCGCCCCCTCGATGACTATGACATCGTACTCGGAAGCAAGCTTGTCATAAGCTTCCTTCACCACCGGAATCAGTTCCTTTTTATGTTTGTAATATTCCCTTGCGGTCATATTGCTTTTTACTTTTCCGTTGATGATAACCTGAGAGCCTACATCTGTTGTAGGTTTCAACAGAATAGGGTTCATAAGCACCGATGGCTTAATACCGGCTGCCTCCGCCTGAACCACCTGTGCCCTTCCCATTTCCAGTCCTTCATCGGTTATAAAGCTGTTCAAGGCCATATTCTGAGATTTAAAGGGTGCAACTCTGTAACCCTCCTGCCTGAGGATGCGGCAGAGCCCCACTGCAATGAGACTCTTCCCGGCATTGGACATGGTTCCCTGTATCATGATGGCTTTTGCTTTTCTTTTCTGTTCCAAAATCTTTACACCTCTCAGTCAGTTTGATGTTAGTCTCATAAGTATCTCCCGCCTGTGCTTTATATAAGCATTAGATAGACTTCATGACAAGCACCACGTGATTTGCGACAGATCACGCAGGAATCCGGCATATAGCCAAAGCCTTCTCGAAGCGAATCCAAATGGGCTGACGTTCCCAGAAGCGCAAAGCGGTCCGATATCGACTTTTGACACTCACATCATGATATTAAATGAATGCATCTAAATCCGCACCTGCATTAAATATTTCACAGAGACTTCCATTCATTTATCAGTCGTAGATTTTCCTCATGTGTCCTCACACATATCCTGAAATATCTTTCATCAAGTCCTGCATAATCCCTGCAGGAACGAATCAGTATACCTTTCCGGAGAAACCGCTCCTTAAGATCTGTGCTTTCCTCCGCCACCCTAAACAATATGAAATTTGCTTCTGATTCCGGACTGTAAATCTTCTCTGCAAGCCCGTACTTCCTTATCTCAGATATCAGATATTTTCTTTCCCGAGATACTGTGATACGGGTCTTCTCGATAAAACCATGGTCCTTCAATGCTGCAACTCCCGCTATCTGTGCAGGAACATTGATATCCCAGGGCGTCATGGTATTTCTTACAGCCTGAAGAAGATCATGATTTTCCGTGAACATATATCCGAGCCTTAATCCCGGCATTCCGAAGATTTTTGTAAAGGCACGAAGGATAATAAGGTGATTTCCGGTCCCTATCATGGAATACTGTTTTTCGTTGGAAAAGAAAGGAAGAAAACACTCATCCACTATAAGCCAGATCTTCTTTTTCTCGCAGTTATCATAAATACGGAGAAGCATATCTCTATTTATCACAGCTCCATCCGGGTTGTTGGGATTACAAATAAAAACAACGTCACCTTCCGAAAGTTCCTCTATGCTTCCGATAAAACCTGCTTCGGTTTCATGCGTAAAGAAGAAGGAGTCCTCCTCTCTGAGAAAGAACTCCTCCACGTCTGCTCCGTAAAGAGCTGCAGCTTTTCTGTACTCTGAAAAAGAAGGTGCCGGAACCAGCACCTTTTTGGGTTTCAATACCTGCATAAGGCGGTATATGATATCGGCTGCTCCGTTTCCGAAAAGAAGATTAGTTTCAGGTACATCGAGATACTGCGCCAGAGAACTCCTCAGCTCTCTTTGCTCCCAATCCGGATAGCCGGTGCAGAGATCCACTCCTCTTTTAGCAGCTTCCTTTGCAGCTTCAGGCATACCCAAAGGATTTATATTCACCGAGAAATCCAAGTTTACCTTATTTCCGTATATGTCTCCGCCATGATTGTAATTCAAATAAACTCTCCCCTTAATCCTTTCAAACCAGACATTTACCACGCCTATAATAACATAAATATCAGGATCCCAACGATATAAATCATAAACACCGAAAGATACATCACTCTGTTTGCTGTTTCAATGTCTTCAGGCTCTATCTCCCTAAGCTTATCTCCGATTTCCGGTTTTTTTACAAGCTTTCCGAAGTACCATGCATCACCGAGGAGAGTTACCCCGAGAGCTCCGGCCATGACCGCCTCTGTCTGTCCGGAATTAGGACTGGTAGATTTTTCAGCATCACGAATCCATATTTTAAAGGCATTTTTCCAATTGAGACTCAGAAACGCTGCTGCAATCACCATAAAAAATGCTGTCACTCTGGCCGGAACGAAATTCATCATATCATCAAACCTTGCTGCTGCCGTTCCGAAATACTTATACCTGTCATTTTTATACCCTATCATTGAATCCATGGTATTGACAGTCTTATAGAACCATCCTCCGACAACTCCAAAGACCATCATAAAGAGGAGCGGTGCCACAACCCCGTCGGAAGCATTCTCAGCAACAGTCTCAACAGCAGCTTTTGTGATTCCCGCTTCGTTTAACCGTTTTGTATCTCTTCCCACTATCATGGATACTGCTTCCCGGGCACCCTTTATGTCTTTCTTCTGAAGCGCCCTGAACACTTTCATTGATTCAACCTTCAGCTGCTTCATGGCGAGCATCTGATATGCGAGAAATGCACTGATTGCCCAGGAAATATTCTCTCCGAACATATGGCTTATATGAATGATCACAAGTGGTATCAATGTAAATACCAGAAGTTCTATCACCACAAGTATCCCTCCGGCGATCCGCTTCTTCA
>DGVW01000048.1:0-9233 GCA_002396005.1 Oribacterium sp. UBA4274 | reverse complement strand
GTCCGCCCCATGGCTATCACAGGATGAAACCAGTTATGAGGGTCTCCGAATATAAGATCAAGTATCAGCGCAATGATGAGTATCACTATTCTTTCATGCATCTGTTTTTCCTTTCTCAGATGATCTCATCTTCCGTCTCCTGCACAGAAGCCCCTGCATATCCAGAGTTCCGTCAATATGAAGTTTCCTAATAATTGTTGATCATCCATTTATTATTTGTTATACATTACTACTTAACATAATGAAAACAGATTTCCTCACCCTCCAAAATCACTTCCACGAGATAACTATCCCCAGGTTTCAGGCTCCATTCAAAATAATCTTTATGTGGGACTGCAAACCTGTCCATAAGCGCCATGATGGTACCTCCATGAACGACCATAGCGAGAGTTTCATCACCGGCAGGGTCATCAATTACATCAGAAAAATGAGTCTCTGATGATTTCAGGATCACAGATTTCAGGACCTCTGTAAATCCATTGCATACCCTGCTGCAGAACTCTGCTTTACTCTCCCCACCCGGAAAAGCAGTTTCACCGTTACTGTCGATATATCTCTGATAAGCTGCTCTGTATTCCGAATCCGGATCTTCATTTATCTCCTGATAAGTCCTGTACTCAAAGGCCCCGAAATCCATCTCCCGAAACTCTTCGATGATTTCATATCTGCCATGTGCCATCATCTCCGGAAAAAGACATTCTGCCGTTTCCCTGCACCGACGCATAGGACTGATATAAATTCCGTAAATATCATTCTTTGAAATACCGTCTTTGAGCTTTGAAAACACTAACCTTTTATAGTCCTTATCTTGTGATTCGTACATTGGATCACTTTCACAGCTTTCTTTTCTATCTTTCAAATATTCATTGCCTTCAAAAAAGTCCGCAAAATATTTTTTAACCGAAGTCCGCAGTCTCTCTTTCTCAGAAGGAAGAATCGATTCGTCCGTAGAGCCCACATATCTATGCTCCTGATTACCCTTTGTCATGCCATGTCTTATCAGAATCAGTTTCAACTCTTACCTCCATCATGCAGACCTGAACCGGATTTATATGCTCTCATATCCCCCTGAAAAATAAGCTTGAACATATCCTTTCAGCCTTGTTTCCTTTCTTTTTCAGCTTTAACATCCATATCCTCTAAAATCGAAAAAGACTCATTATGTCAATGTCTCCTATTTCAGCTTCTGAGGAATCCCTGCAATCAGCCTGTAAACCCTGTCAGCCTTCTTCGCAAAAAGACAGCTTACTCTTCCGACTGCCTCACGCCATTCCCGTTCACCCTTGTCCATGGGGACAACTCCGGAACCAACCTCATTCATGATGATAACGAACTGTCCGGAAGACTCATCAATGGTTTCAGTATATGCATTTGACGTCTTACCACGAAAAGATGCTGCAATGTCTGCATCATCACACATCACTTTCGCCCCTGAGACTTCATTAAGCCACTTCTCTGCTTCATATAAAGGATCTTTTCCTTCTTCCAGTTCCCGACGAATGCGCTCTTCATAATGGTCTATCACTTCTGCATCAGGAAATCTATTCTTGCAAAAATCATGTTTTCCCTGACTTATTCCGCCTACAATAAGAATCATTTCTCCTCCATGTTCCATGAAAAGTATAGGATATTGAATTTCTCGGGAAATTCAATATCCGTACTTGTGCAGCATATCTTTCGTTGTTCCAAATCTATGGAAACGCCCTCAAATCAAGTATTTTTGTTATAAGGATATTTGACAATAAAATCAGAAACTCGCAGTTACAAAGAAAATATCCGCATAAATCCCCTGTAGTTCCGCCGAACTCAGGAACTATTCTGTACCTGTATCTAAAGAATGAAACTGCTGCCGCTGCCAATGTCGCTGCCGGATACGCAGCCCCTATATTCCCGTAAATGAATACCGTAAACATGCAGACCACCGTCAATATAAGCTCTGCCAAAAGAACAAGTTTTACCTTCCTGTCGGCATTCACAGCAAAGGTACTTACCATACCTTCCTTTTTCGCCTTTGGAAAATACACAACACTTAGTCCGCTTAACTCTCTTGAAATGACATAACCGAAACACACAGAAAGCAGGGCCTCTATATCAATCTCAGTTGCAAGCGAATATCCCCCGAGGATATACATCAGCCCGAAAATCACAGCAAAAGCTCCGATATGGGGATCCTTCAATATGGAAAGCTTCTTCTCCCTGTCGCCGTAACTGTGAAGGGCATCCTCTGTATCAAAAAGTCCGTCGAGATGTATCCCTCCTGTTACCATAATGGGAACCAGCATCAGAAAAAATGCCGTAATCATGTTATAAGTTTTAAGATTTATAGCCAGCCACCATACAAAAAGATCCAGGATGGCTATGACCACTCCCACCATCGGAAAAAAACACATGGCATATTTCATACTCTTTTCATTCCAGTGAGCCTTTGGCATCGGAATCCTTGAATATGTTGAAAACGTGATAAAAAAAGAATCTAACATATTACTCCCTGATATATTTCATACTCCTCATCTATAAACCCATGTTTTTAGACGTTTATTTCTGACACACAGTTGTCAATCTAATCGGATCATAAACCCATGTTTTCGCCGTTTATTTCTGACATACATATGTCAATCTAACCGGCTCCTACATTCCGCACCTGAGACTGCCAAAGCGTGCTTACGTGCTTTCCGGGACAAGCAGACGATTTATAGTTATATCACTTGTCTCATAATATATGTTCTGTCACTATTTTTACAGCAAGAAGACCAAGCACTGCCATGATGGAAGGACGGACCACTTTGATGCCGTTCTTCATCACAAGACCTGATCCGATGTAGTTTCCGGCCATATTACAGAGTGCACAGGGGAGTCCCACTGCCAAAAGTACCTGTCCATGAAGGATAAATATCACAAGTGAAGTGATATTTGTTGTCAGGTTAATAGCCTTAGTCTGACCGTTTGCGGTTTTAACTCCAAGCTTTGCAAAAACTGTAAATGCAATGATCAGAAATGTTCCTGTTCCGGGACCGTAAAATCCATCATAAAAACCGATAATAAGCGCTGCAAGAACTGCTGTAATATATGTCTTCCTGTCATGCAGCACCTCATCACTCCCGTTATCCTTAAATATCTTCCTGTTCAAAACTATAAATGCCGTTACCGGAAGGACAACTGCAAGTATATAAACAAGCACCTTTTCAGGTATCACAAGGCTAAGCTTTGCTCCGAAAGAGGAACCTATGATAGCGGCGATTATGGATGGAACAGCTATACCCCAGTTTATAAGCCCTTCCTTTATAAATCTAACCGTAGATACAGTGGTCCCACAGGCACTGGACAGTTTATTGGTGGCGATAGCTGTATGAACCGGCAGCCCCGCAAGTAAATATGCCGGAAGTGAGATAAGTCCTCCACCACCTCCTATGGAGTCAACAAGTCCCGCAAGAAAAAGCAGGGGACAGCATATAAGATATGTAAGTGCAGTTATAGTCATGATTATGTTTCCTTTCATAAGATCAGGCTTATCTCAGTGTATATCTTTTTCACATAAACTCAATATAAACTCATGTTAAATCAGCTTTACATAAATCTCGCACAATTAACTATTGCCTGTATTTAAAAATTCCTCCAAAAATAATAACTGCTATGCCGGATTACAGCAATAGCAGCTACATAGGGAAATCATATCTTTTTTGTCAAAACACCTGAACCGGGACTATCCTTTGGTTCTATACTCTTCACTACCACCGGAATACCAGCCACCACTTCAAAAACTTTATCAGCATCCTTTGCAATGTTACGATTTATCATGGCGAGCTCCCTCAGAAATTCCATGGTTTCTTCCGGATACTGAATTCCGTCGCAGTATAACTCATTGCTCACAACTATGAGAGCTTTGACATTAGCGGCAATTTCTCTAAGCGGCGCTTCGATTTCATGAGGATGACCGGCCGTTTGGAAGCACTCATTGGCATAAAGATTTGTGAGATCTTCGAGAAGAACTACAACATCATTCAATCCCGCATACTCACGATCTGAAGTATTCCCAAATTTCAGATTTTGTTCTGACCTGCAGTCAGGTTTTACCTTTATGTAACACTCATTCTGTGTTTCAACTATCACGTTCTGTGTCTCAGCTCTCTTATCCTGTCCCGGAATCAAAGAACAGCCGCTGTCTTCCAAATGTGTTTTTATTTCATCTAAAACTTCCGATATATTAAAAGGTCTTTCTATGGTAACAAATTCCTTGCCGGCCCGTAAACTTCTATGCCTCTCTATACGCCTTCTTGTTTCCTCATCATCGTAGGGAAACATGGTCGCAATATAGATCAGACGCCCAGGATTATCCAACAATGATAGCGCCAGCGATTCCGCATATTCAGATTTTCCGGACCCGGCGCCACCGGACACTAAACAGTACATATCCTTTTTATCCTTTACCCATAATAAGTAAAAGAGATGCCCATATTTCCACACTGGGCATCTCACTGCCAGTCTGCCGTCTCATAGCATCACTTATACTTCCATCACTCCCACAACGAGCCTATTCTGGTGTCATCCGAGAATCCGTCATCATACACTGATTTTAGATACAGTCCCACAAAGGCAGATTTCTCTGTTATCTCCCGGCAGACCTCTTCATCCCACTCTATGGTGTCCCTCCTGCCGGAAAAATAAGCACTGTTTACATCAGAAAAGAATTCACACTCTTTTTCACTCGCCTCTTTGATGCTTCTCTTGAGCATCATAGTTGAAGTTTCGTTAAAAAATGTCCCAGCAGAAACATTGTCAACCAAAGTATAATCATCACCCTCGAAACATGCTGCGATGCGGCTGTAGAGATCATGATTTCCAGGCATGACCAAAACACTGACACCTGAATCTTCTATCGCTTTAAGCTTTGCCGCCAGACCTTCATGGCTTGCTTTCGCTCCGTTAAAGCTCAGATTTCCGGATAAGATAAGGACATCTGGCTTTATCTCTTTCATCCTAATAAACAAAGTATTTTCTTTTAAGTCTTCGCATACAAATACTCATATAATCGGCTCTAAAAAACCATGTTTTTGCCTTTTATTTCTGAGATATACTTATAAGCCACATTAACTGCCTTTTATTTATGGGGCCTGAGTACTTTTTAACTCCCTATATCTCAATACATTGATAATTATTACATTAACCGGTTTCGAATTAATGCGAAAACCTGTGATAGGCCTCTACCTCCATATCGGAAAACGCCCCCATCCTGTTAAAGGCTTCCACCGCTGAAGAAAGAATGGGCATCAGAAGGACGGCTCCGGAACCTTCCCCGAGAGACATTTCCGCATCGATTATGGCGGGAAGTCCCATTTTTTCCAGAGCTTTTCGGGCAAGCTTTTCCTTTGATACATGGGATGCCAATGCATAGTCCCTGACTCTCTCATCCATCATATATGCACTGAGGGCCGCTGCAGTTGAAATGATGCCGTCGATTACTATAGGAACTTCATATCTTACTCCCCCAAGGAACATCCCTGCCATGACTGCTATCTCAAGGCCACCGACCTGGAACAGGACTTCCTTCGCAGTTTCTGCTGAAACAGATTTGACTTTTGACTCATGAACATCATCTTTGTTTTTCTCTTCTGATTCATCACTCAATCTGTTTGAATCAGCATGTTGTTCGGCTTCTGATATGGCATTTTCACAAGAAATATCAATATTTCCCGAAACCGCTAATGATTCATCTCCAAACTTTGAAGCACCGGCAATTAAATCCTCAGTCTTAGTCCTAATTTCCGTCTTGGTATCGGTCTCAGACTCACCCTCTTTCTGTCCTGACTCTGTTTTAAGTCTCTCAAGCGCCCGTCTTACCACATCCTTCTTTCTCTTAAGTCCCTCTTCACTGAGTCCGGCGCCGTACCCTACCGCTTCCTCAGCATCACTCCCCATGAAATATGCCAGTAGTGCTGCCGTAGGCGTGGTATTCCCGATTCCCATCTCTCCTGTTGCTATGATACGATAACCGTTCTCCTTAAGCTCCCGAACGATATCCATTCCGAGGCTCAATGCCTTCTCACCGGTTTCCCTGCTCATGGCAGCTTCCACCGCGATGTTACCGCTGCCATCCTGAAGACGCCTGTCATTTACTGTATTTTTACAAAGCCTGCCGATACAGCTTTTTTTGCAATTTATATTTTCCGATTCTGTTAGATACTTCTCTGATCTGCATATATCCCTTTCAAAAATCTCGGAAATCTCAGTATTATCTATGTCTTTTCCCGAATCATACCTCGGTCCGACCATTCCCACATCAACGGTATATACATCAACATTATTTGCTTCTGCAAAAATAGCAGTTGTAGTCGCCCCCTTTGCAAAGCTGTCCGCAACCTTTCTGGTAACGGAACTGTCAGTTTGGCTTACTCCCTCTTTGACGCAGCCATGATCGGCACAAAGCACCACCAACGCCTTTTTATCTATAGACGGAGTCAGGGTTCTCTGTATCCCGCAAAGCTTTATAACCTCTTTTTCAAGAACCCCGAGACTGTCGATGGGCTTTGCTATCCCATCCCATTTTTTCTGAGCTTCCTTCTCAAAATGATATCTCTCACAACACTTCATATAATTAAAAATCGCTTTCGGATTACTGTAATAGTAAAAATGCGGCCAGCCGCAGGACATGGTCTTACTGTAATATATTCCTTCATATTCACCGGAATCAGGCTTCATATTACAGGAAGACTTCGAACCTTCATGAAATTCACTTGTACTATCATCCACCTTTTTCAAGCCATCATATACCGGCTGTTTTCTCCCGGAAATCCGGCTGTTTTTTACATTACCAGCCTTTGGTTTTTTCAGTACAAATCCATCCCCGTTGTATTCACAGTCATATCTGTGAAACTCATGGCCTTTGAGAACCGTACCCGCATCACCAAAGAGGCCGGGGACTTTTGTTTCAGCAGAAACGTATCCAAAACGAACCAGTCGTTCCCTTTTCCATGCGTCGCCTGAAAAAACGCCGCACATACCAAACTGTTTCCCTGATACGGAAACTGTCCTCTTTTCTGTTTTGCTTTCTGATTTCAATGCTCCGGCTTCCTGAAGCTCCGATGATGCTTCTGCCATTCCACTGACTTTTTTAAATCTATCCTTTATTTTATCATCATAAACAGCGTCATCGGATAACAGACCTGCTTCTGATTTTATCGAATTATTCAGATACATGTATCCGCCGCACTCGGCGATCACCGGTATCCCGTTTTTTATACGTGATGCCAATGCCTCTCGCATGGAAACATTGGCAGAAAGCTCCTCTAAATAAAGCTCAGGATATCCTCCTCCGATGATGATTCCATCAAGAACATCCGGAAGCTTCCCATCATGAAGCGGACTGAATGACACAAGTTCTGCTCCCATCTTTTCCAGAAGCTCACGATTTTCCTGATAGTAAAAGTTAAAGGCCTCATCCTCGGCGATTCCGATTCTGACTTTATTCTTCAATTTGTATTCTGAAATATCTGAAATCGAAGTTCCGGATTTTATGGAAGCATCACTTGAAGCATTTAACTTCTCCCGATTATTCAAGCTGCAGATTGCTATAGATTTATCTTCAACAACTAAAGCTTCCCCGGAACAGCTCTGATCATTACCGGATTTACAGCTTTCCGATGTCAGGTCTCTTTCACCATATTCAGAAATCCAGGAATCCGCTGACTCTCCGTATTTCGATGTTGCAGCCAGCTCCAGAATCCCTTCAACATCCACGGTTTTCTCAATCTGTTCACTGACTGTCTCTATCCACGAAGTAAAATCCTCCATATACTTTGGCTCTATAAGCCCAAGGTGTCTCGATGGAATCTTTCTGTCCTTCATTTCCGGAATAAACCCTAAAACTCTTATCTCCGGACAGTTTTCCTCTATAAGTCCCTTAAGTCTTTCATAAAACATCGGGGATACTCTGTTCAGTATCACGCCACGTATTCCGGAGTCATGCTTTCCTGCAATATACCCCGGAAACTTCAGCATCCCCCGTATCAATGCAGCTATGGAAACACTTGCTCCCTTACAGTCCATGACAAGCACCGTCGGACTGCCAATGATATCTGCAATCTCCCATGTAGAGCCTTTAACAGATACTCCTCCGAGCCCGTCATAGTATCCCATGACACCTTCTATCACAGACACATCCGCCTTCCCGGCTCTTTCCGCAAAAAGCTTTCTCAGCATTTTCTCTGAAACAAAAAAGCTGTCAATATTCGCCGACGGAACCCCAAGCACCTCTCTATGGAACATGGGATCTATATAATCAGGACCGCATTTAAAGCTCTGCACCTTAAATCCCATTTTTTTGATAACATAAATAAGACCACATGTTAATGTGGTCTTTCCCGAACCGCTCTTATCCGCTGCTATTACCAGGCTTCGCTTCATTTATTCTCCGTTTCTCAAAAACAATGACATCATTCTCCAATTCTGATATCTTTTTCTTTAATAAGTTTATTTCATCTGCGTCAACACTCATAGTGTAATCCTCATAAAGTATAATGATATATACCTCACAACGTTCCTTCGAACAGTACCTTGTCCCCTATTTCGACGCACTTCACGCCCTGCTCTTTATTTTTATTGAAGTTAAAGCTTAACATGTAGCCTGTATCAAGGTGCCAGTAGTCAAAATGATCTCTTATCTGTTTTTCTCCTTCAGCATTATATCTTTCACCTCGCCAGATCTTTAGTTCAACTATGTACTGCTGTCCGAGATAATCCACTATGACATCAGTTCTTGTCATGTCACGGGTCTGGGCTTCGATATAGTAGTTTCCTATTCCGTTGATGATCGGTTTCAGGTACAGAAGGAACAGTTCCCTTCCGTCCTTTTCTTTAAATCTGTCAACCAGGGGTCCGCATATATCTGTGTAGGTTACGATAAATTTCTCCAGAATCAGTCGCATGTTCAGCTTTCCGTCCATGATAAACTGATTTCTGGCCAGATCACCTTCCCGGGCAAAAACATTGCTCTTTAATTCTTCGTCTGAAAGAAACAGATTGTACAGTTTCGTTTCAAAAATTCGATTTGCCACCCGCACAACGTTATGATCATTTTTGATGAGTCCGTACATTTGCATCATAGAAATGTCTTCCTGATCTGCATTCCATGTTAGTCTTGTTCCTTCCATCAGGATGCTTCGGATCGATGCCTTTAAGTCCGGATAGTTATTGAGATTTTTTGTCAATGACTCGAATAGCGTATTTTTCTCGCTGAGAAT
>DGVW01000096.1 GCA_002396005.1 Oribacterium sp. UBA4274 | reverse complement strand
CCTTCTGAGTGAGCCTGTGTCTCTTGTTGATGTGCTGGAATTTTACCTTTCCGCTGCCTGTAACTCTGAAACGCTTCTTGGCACCGGAATGTGTCTTGATCTTTGGCATTTGATTTATCCTCCTTAGATTTTTATTAGCTTATCGCAGCTCCGCAGCATTCGGAGCTTGCTCTGCGCCGCAATACGCAGATGCAACTGTTACGATGGCCTGCTTACTTATTAGGCTTCGGAGAAACGAACATTACTAAGCTTCGTCCCTCCATTTTGGACGGCTTGTCAACAACGCCAACCTCAGAGATCGCCTCCTTGAACTTTCCGAGAAGCTCCTCACCAAACTGCGGATGAGCCACAGTCCTCTTGCGGAATCTCACAGAAACCTTCAGCTTATCTCCTCCGTTAAGGAATTTAACAGCCTGATTGACCTTCACGTTAAAATCATGAGTATCGATAGTAGAAGACATTCTGATCTCCTTGATATCAATGATCTTCTGATTTTTCTTCGCTTCCTTTTCACGTTTTGTCTGTTCAAAAATATACTTTCCGTAATCCATTATACGGCATACAGGCGGAGTTGCCTGCGGAGCGATCTTGACAAGGTCAAGGTCCTTTTCATAGGCTATCTTCAGCGCCTCATCAGCACTCATGATACCAAGCTGTTCCCCGTCAACGCCGATAACTCGCAGCTGCTTATCGCGGATATCTTCGTTGAGCTCATGTTCCTTTTTGCTTATGACACAGCACCCCCATTAAGTGGAATAAAATAAAAAACGAGTACGCAGTATGACCCGTACCCGAAATAAAACAGCATAGAAACACGCTGAGATATTGACCTCTTTGCTCCGTAAAACCGTGCTTGAGGTGAGAACAGATCAAGTTCTGCTTTGTTTTTACCAAGAAATTATAGCACACTTCCATCGCTTTGTCAAGGGCTTTTTCCGATTTTTTTCAGATAAGCAGATATTTTTCCAAAAATCCCATTGACTTGACCGTGAAAATATGCTATACTATCAAACAGAAATGCAGATGTAGTACATCGGTAGTACCCCGGCTTCCCAAGCCGATGAGGCGGGTTCGACTCCCGTCAGCTGCTTTTTATATTTCTCATGAACCGGTAAACCTCAATCCCGGGTCTTCTTTTTCATCCGTCAGTAATTTGTAATCGATGCGAAAGCAGTTTTTATAAACCCTCCTATCTCTTTATGCTACAATGAACAGCGTATAAATATAATTAGAAATAAGAGGTCTTTATATGAGACGTAACAAAAAGATCGCATCGCTTATTATAAGCGCTGCTCTTGTCACAAGTGCAGGAGCATTAAACTCTATGGCAGGAGCAACTGGAGTTACAGCCATTGATTTTTCTGAAGCCCGGTCCGGAGTCGGCCCGATGGCAGATGCAGCAGCCACTATCCAGGGTGCCACGACACAGGCAGCATCACTTGAATCAGATCAGCAGGCACAGCAGTCTCTATCCTATGATGAAGCCATCAACTCACAGTTTATAAAGGGTACCTACACTGCCGCTACAGGAGCTGTAATCATCGGTCCTGAATCTGTGATCAACACTGAAAATCTTGATGCCGCTCAAAACGCCGCTCTCGATCAGTATTTCCAAAATTCCGTAATCGTGGGCAATTCTATCGGAAACGGATTTGCACTTTATACCAAAAAGCATGGTGATGACCCTGTACTCAAGAACTTCCAGTCTCTGACTGCCAATGGTTTCTATATCGAAGGAGCCTTTGAGGACATAAGTTCCACAAGCCGCCATCCTTTCTATCAGGGACAGCAGCGTTATGTATGGGATTCCATCAAGCTGATGGGTGCCAAGCATGTACTCCTCTCCTTCGGTACCACAGAGGTTCAGTTCCCGACAGTTCTCACTGACTACCAGAAGCTGATCAATCAGATTAAGTCCGTCAATCCTGATGTTGACATCACTGTGATCAGCGCCACCTACATTTACCCCGGCAAGTATTACGGAACCATGACAAGTGCCAATGTTAAGTCCTTCAATCAGTCAATGGAGCAGATCTGTACCGCAAACGGATGGAATTTCATAAATGTCGCCGACAGACTGAAGGATGCAAACGGCGATCTGGATCCTGTCTACAGTTCCGATGAATACATTCACCAGAACGACCAGGCCTACGATATCTGGACTGCCGCACTTAAAGAACTGGGGCTCAAAAAGCTCGGTATGGCATAAAACATCTTGAACAGACAGCCCTTTATCAGGCTCTTAAAATCCTTTGCCTTAGCGATTATATTAATGGTTGCTTTCTTTGATGTTATGTACTATACCTTGTTAGTGTTGAATCTGAGCTTTCCTTATTGATATACCCGGATTCAGACTTTTACCTATATATAAGGAGTATGATATGAAAAAAACTTTGAAAAAATTAGCTGCTGTTGTTCTCGCATCATCTATGATCGTTTCTTCAGGGATCATTGCAATGGCTGATGAGGCAGCACAGACCCAGCAGGCATCTGCTGCTACAGACCTCTCAACAGATCCTGTTGCCACAGCCACAGAGGATCAGCGAGTTATAGACTTCTACAAGGATTCCATCATCATCGGTGATTCCGTTGCTGACGGCTTCTCCAAGTACGCTATGGCACGCAAGCAGAATCCTGTTCTTGCCAATATCTCTTTCATGACTATGCCTCGCTACAGCATTCATGAGGAGCTTCAGCCTATCGGAACCGAAGGTGTAAACCACTTCTGGTATGGTGGGACACAGCATTATGCCTATGAGATTCCTGCTCTGTTCAATGCGAAGCACATCTACCTTTCACTTGGTTTAAATGACATCAAGTCCCGTCCAAGCATCGTACTGGAGCAGTACCAGAACTATATCGGACAGATCGTGGCAGCAAACCCGTATGCCGATATCACCATCATCAGCACAACATACATACATCCGGATGCTCAGACTTCTCTTTCCGGCATCAAGAGCTGGGCTTTTGATAATGACACTGTCCGCAAGCTAAACTCTTCCATGAAGGAGTATGCTGCTGAGAAGGGTTACGGCTACATCGATATCGCAAACCGTCTCGCCGATGCAAACGGCAACTTAAATCCTATCTACTGCACAGACGGTTATATCCATCAGAATGCTGATGCGTACGCTATCTGGGTTCAGTGCTTACGTGAGTATGCAGCAGCTCAGAACTACGCACATGCAAGTGATGCTCTCTGGGCAGCCGCAGAAGCAGCTGCAGCTCAGACCGCAACTGCTGATACAGCCGATTCCACCGGAGTGATCGAAGCAATTCCTGTTAATGCTTAAAATAAAAGATGCCGCTCCTTAGGGTATAGCCCCGGTTAGCGGCATCTTTTTTGTAAATTAAAACTGATTCTCAGTAAAACAGCGCCGCACGTTTGTGCGGCGCCTTTTCATACTTTTTACTCTACTATCGCACCGGTATCTGCTGAATGTACCAGCTTTGCATACTTTCTGAGATAACCTGTGAGATTTCTCTGCTCGCGAACCTTCATAGTCTTCTTACGCTCTTCCATCTCTTCCTCAGAAACCAGAAGCTCTATAGAGTAGTTCGGGATGTCGATCTTGATCTTGTCGCCATCCTTAACATAGGCGATCGGACCACCGGCCTGTGCCTCAGGTGAAACATGGCCTATAGCAGCACCTCTCGATGCTCCGGAGAAACGTCCGTCTGTTACCAGAGCAACAGTGGTATCCAGCTTCATTCCCGCGATTGCTGATGTAGGACTCAGCATCTCTCTCATTCCAGGTCCCCCTGCAGGTCCCTCATATCTGATGACAACGCAGTCACCGGCCTTGATCTTGCCGCCGTAGATAGCGCTGATTGCCTCTTCCTCTGAGTTAAATACTCTCGCTGTGCACTCATTCACCATCATCTCAGGTGCGACTGCAGAACGCTTTACGATAGAACCGTGCGGAGCGAGGTTGCCGTAGAGAACGGCAAGTCCGCCTTCCTTGAGATACGGGTTATCAAACGGTCGTATAACCTCAGGATTTCTGTTCTTGGCATCCTTGGTAGCCTCACCGATAGTCTTGCCGAGAACCGTCATACAGTCACGATTTATAAGTCCGTGCTCGTCAAGCTCATGTATAACTGCGTAAATACCGCCGGCCTCCATGAGATCCTGCATGTGATGATGTCCCGCAGGTGCCAGATGGCACAGGTTAGGTGTTCTGTCAGAAATCTCGTTAATCTTATGAAGATCAAACGGGAAACCAGCCTCATGAGCCACCGCCATGAGATGAAGGGCTGTATTGGTGGAGCATCCAAGTGCCATATCTACTGTGATGGCATTCTCTATGGTCTCTGCTTTGATGATGTCCCTCGGGCGGATATTCTCCTCAAGAACCTTCATGACCTGCATGCCCGCAGTCTTGGCGAGACGTATTCTCTCTGAGTAAACAGCAGGGATAGTTCCATTACCAGGAAGTGCCATGCCGAGAACCTCGCAAAGTGAATTCATGGAGTTGGCTGTAAACATACCGGAACATGAACCGCAGGTAGGGCAACAGCTGTTCTCTACATCCATAACTCCTGCCTCGTCCATGAGACCAGCCTTATAGGCTCCGACTGCCTCAAATGCTGTGTTCAGGTCACGCTGATTAAGTGACAGCATTGGCCCGCCGGATACAAATACACATGGAAGATTGAGACGAAGGGCCGCGAGAAGCATTCCCGGAACGATCTTGTCGCAGTTTGGAATAAATACCAGCGCATCCAGTGCATGTCCTGTGGCCATACACTCGATAGTATCTGTGATAAGCTCACGTGATGACAATGAAAAATGCATACCGTCATGGCCCATGGCGATACCGTCACAAACGGCGATAGTATTGAACTCAAGCGGAGTTCCTCCGGCCATAAGCACACCATCCTTTACAGCTCTCGCAATCTGCTGCAGGTGCTCATGTCCTGGAACCACTTCTGTAAATGAGTTAACAACACCGATAAGTGGGCGTCTCATCTGCTCGTCAGTAAGTCCGTCTGCCTTTAACAGAGAACGATGAGGTGTGTGTTCGATGCCCTGCTTTACTAAATCACTACGCATAATTCTTCCTCCTGAAAAATCTCGCAAATTCATCCAAATCTATATAGAACCGATGTGCACCATAGGCTGATCTGAATGTCCCCGACTATATCCCTTCACCAAAGACGATGCTACATAACAGTTCCATACATCATATTATATCTGTATCCACATATTGTCGCATTATTTTATTTCGATGTCACATACAGATTTAATCAATCAGATATAACCATATCTTAATGTAACAAATCAAAGCCCCGTATCTTCAGGAAGTCCCAGCATGATATTCATGTTCTGTACTGCTGCACCGCTGGCACCCTTTCCGAGATTGTCAAAAAGCGCCGTAACTGAAGTCTGGTCCTCATAACCGCATACAACAATTTCCAGTTTGTTTGTACCGGCAAGCTTGTTGGCATACAGCTTACTGTCATTCTGACCGAAGGTCACAACCGAAACAAAATGCTCATCCTTGTAGTATTCAGCCAGCTTCTCGCAGATGTTTTCCGCTGTAGGGTGTCCCGGAAGCAGGCGGTTCTGAAGCATGATAGTCGTAGCCATGCCCTTATAATAATCGTCAACTACAGGCATGAATACAGGGGCATAGGTAAGTCCGGTCATCTTCTGCATCTCAGGTATATGCTTATGTTTTAATGTGAGGCCATAAATGCCAGGTGAGCTCAGTACCTCAGGACGGCCGGTCTCCTCGTACTCCTGAATCATCTTCTTTCCGCCACCGGAATATCCTGTAAGTGAATAACATGTAACAGGATAATCCTTAGGAAGTATACCCATACGTACAAGCGGCGCTGTGGTGGAGATGAGACCTGTTGCATGACAGCCCGGATTTGCAATACGCTTTCCGTTCCGGATCGCCTCACGCTGCTCCTTTGACAGCTCCGGGTAACCATACACCCAGTCATCGTTGGTTCTGTGAGCGGTAGACGCATCTATAACTCTTACGTGCTCGTCTTCGATGAGAGATATGGCTTCTCTTGCCCCATCATCAGGGAGACATAAAAATACAATGTCTGCACTGTTCAGATATCTCTTTCTCTCAGAAAGATCATGACGCTTGTCCTCAGGAATGCGAAGAAGTTCAAGATCCTCTCTTGAGCCAATTCGGTCGTATATCTGTAAACCTGTTGTTCCGCTCTGTCCATCAATATAAACCTTTGTCTTCATATTTATCTCCCATCTGTTTCTCAGCAAACCTGCGGGTACCTGTGTTATAATTATGTATAAAAATACCCGCATCGGCATTTTTATGCACGAATACGGGTATTATAGCACATTCCCTGTATAATTACTGATAAATTCCGCAAATTATGTCTACGCACTTTTCCATATCAATCTTGCTGACATCAAGGCACAATGTATATAAGTCTGCATTACCCATCTCGCGGCCTGTGTACATCTTGTAGTAATTACGACGCTGACTATCCTGTTTTTTGACATCCTGTCTTGTAACAGGCTTCTTTATATTTGAAAAATCCATAGCATGTTCTATACGCCACTCTTCACTTGCAGACAGGAAAACATCAAGTGACGGGATACCAGCCTCACTCAGGATATAATTGGCACATCTTCCAACGATGATACATGGTGATTCTGACAACTCAAGGATAACTCTGCTCTGAGCCTTAAATATCAGATCCTGACTTGAGTTAAGGGACATAGGTGACAACATTTCCAGAATTCTAGTATATGGATGAGCCTTCTCACCTTCGTCATTGATCATATCCTTGGAAAAGCCGCTCTCTTCTGCAGTCTTACGCACAAAATCCACATCATAAAACGGAATGTCAAGCTTCTCACTGAGCATCGCAGCAAGCTCGTGACCATGTGTTCCATACTCTCGACTGATAGTTATTACCTTATATTTCATAATCTCCCCTCTCCTTTCAGAGCCTGTGCATAACGCCCGGCTCTGAAGTTTCATCTCAATATTTATATACACTACTATATCAAAAATTTCCTCCGATTTTCGATTTATTTTGTGTTATTTTACTGTTTATTTTACAGGTCAGCCCGGACACATTTATCTGAGCGCCGATTGAAGGATCACTCTTTGTCATCCGGATGCTCCTCTGACTTGTTTACCAGCATCGCTCTCCCTGACAGGGACTTGTCTTTTCTGATATACGGATTATCCTCTGCAGCTGTCCTTACGGCGTTTCTGCCACTTGTTTTTCCTGCACCCATGCCCCTGTAGCCGGCATTGGCACCGGATGCCTCTTCGAAGCCCTCACCATATATCCTTTTCATAAGATATGTATGGAACTGACCGGAGATATAGAAGATACCCAATATCATATCGATCTGCGGCATCATAAACAGACTGAGAAATGAAATAAGCACCACAACAGCCTTTGCCCTTGTGATAAAGGCCTGAACCACCAGGCTCATGGCTATAACTCCAAAACACATAAGGTACATGAGTCCGACGATACCAACTACCTGTGCGATGCTCTGAACTATCTCATTCTCAAAAGGTTTTGCAAAGGAATAGTTGTAGAGTATGAATGCACCGATGCCCAGATATGCGGTCCAGAACGGCGGTCTGTACATTGCCACAGGTTTTGGTTTAGGAACCGCTATGTGCAGTCGTCTGAGTATCAGAAGGCTGACTTCGTATATCACAAAGCCCTGTATGGCTCCGGAAAATGCCATGGACACCAGAAGCAGTCTCGCAACAAAATCATCTGACATCATAGACTTCATAAGGGCCATCTGCTGCTCCATACGAGGATCTGAACCCATGTATTTACCGATGAGTTCCATGCTCTGATTCATGGCCGACTGCATTTCCGAAACATAGAGCGAGAGGCTCTGTCCGGATATTGCAGCCACGATCACAGCATTAAAAAGCTCGGATATGACACACAGCAGCATAACGAGAAGCATTGACTTGGTCATATCCTTCTTGTGATATATACAACTGCCCAGTACAAGTCCCACAAAGGCCTCACAGCCTGCATATGCCATCGTCGCAGGTGTACTCACAAAAATACTTATAAACACTGCTGATGCCCAGGCTGCAAGTCCTGTTTTGAAGCCGTATCTGGCGCCGTAGGCAACCAACGGTATGGGCAGGAGGAACATCATGATGCTCTCAAACATCCCTCCCGTCTGTCTGTTTATCAGAAGCAGCACTCCGAAAAGTGCCACTATCATAGCTCCGTATGTAATCTTTAATGTTTTCTGATTCATGATTGATCCTTTACTTTTTTATAATATAGGTATTTTTATCATAATCGAGTATACCTTCCTCTTTCATAGCTGCAAGTTCTCTCGTCATGGCGCTCCGGTTCGCACAGAGATAATCTGCGAGATCCGTGCGGCTGAGAGGCGACTCAATATAACGTGAGTTTTGCTTTTGTGCCATCATTGACAGATAGGCAAGTATCTTATCTCTCAGGGTGCCCTTGGAGGAAACTTCGATTTTTTCCATAAGACGGAGGTTTTTCTGTCCCAACAACCGGAACAGATTCTGGATGATCGTTCCATGGAAGCTGCATTGTCTTGAGCAGTTATGGATTATATTGGCCGCTGACAGGAAGAGGATCTCAGTGTCCTTGACCGCCTGAAATGTCATATATGATTCGATGTCCCTCTGCAGCGCGAAACTCTCTCCCACAAGCTCTCCCGGCTCCATAAAGCCTATCATCACATGATTCCCCCAGATGTCATCCTTAAACATCTGCACGAGTCCGGACATCACAACTCCTACATACTTTAAGCTGTCCTGCTCCGGAACTATATTTTCCCCTCGCCTGTACTTACGCCTGTAGCTTCTGAGACATGGGAATAACTGGTTCAGATCAGCTTCATTGATGTTTTCAAATAATGGTATCTCTTTATAACTTATTTCTTTTTTCATAACTTAACTATTCTAAAGCCTTTTTGTTGCCTCAGCAACATTTAAATGCACTAAGAACCGGCGGCATCCATTTTTAAATGAACGTCGCCGGTTCCTGAATATTTATCTCACCTATCGATTGTTATCTGGCTCTTTTCCTTCTGTCATGATGCGCATAGTACTTTGCTTTGTCAACATACATGCGTTTATCAGCTTCCTTCAAGGCATCCGAAAGATTTCTTACATCAGGTTCCCACACAAATCCTGTAGCCATACTGATATTGTCCCTGGTTTTAAGGTCACGCAGGAATCTGTATTGCTTTCTGTCAAATGCCGCCTTGGCTATACCCGGTATGACAACGACAAACTCATCGCCGCCAACTCTGTACAGATGGTTTCGTTCATAATGCTGTGCTATGAGATCAGCTGCCCTGATGAGCAGCCTGTCACCCTCATCGTGTCCGAAGTTGTCGTTGGCATACTTCAGTCCGTTTACATCAGCAAACACAATGCCCACGCTTCCTGTCGTTTTGGATAACTCGACCTCTCTTTTCATAAGTGCATTACGGTTAAAAGAAGAGGTCAGTTCATCATGCTCTGCCACATAGGTGAGCCTCTCTACCAGAATATTGTTTGCCATCCTGAAGGACAGAAAACCTGCTACAGTTGACAAAATATACTCTGTATCCTCCTTCTCATCCAATCTGTAATCATCTGCACCGACAAAACCTATGATGACGCCCTTTGAAAAAACAGGTGCCAGAGTCAGCCTGTTTATATCATACTTTTTCAGGTCATAATACAGTTCTTTGTCAAACTCCTTGATATCTGCTGTTTCTGCTGATATCCCATCCACAACAGTGCCCAGATACTTGTCCCAGATATGACTGTAGAAGACATAATCACGATTTCTGATATGATCTGTGCTCAGTGAGATATCACCGTCTTCACATTTGAAGATGCTGCTTATATGTTCGCCGTCCTTCTCCAGAATGTATATCTTCTCCGGATGGATAACTGCGCTTATTTCTTTCAGCACCTTCCTTATGGAATCATTATACGGATTTTCCGCATTGAGATGCTCCACTATCTTAATGATGGCATCATCAACCGTATGCCTCTGTAATCTGGTCTTCGTGTCTATAGCCGGAATTACGAAATCACTTCCGAAGGATACCGGACTGATGTCTTCATATCCCTTCGTATCATTCTTATTACGTTTCTCCGAGGTCATGACTATCATCAGAGCATATGCTCCTGTAAGCGGGTCACGGGCCAGAACCTTGGTGTTGGTATTGATCTTGATATCTTTGACCGAGATTATATCGTAGGCCGCTTCCCAATTACCCGAAACGATACAGCGTTCAACCGAGTCTTTAAAAACATGATGTCTCTCCATGTCTGAATAGCCGATGATTCCTTCAAACTTAACATCCGGGCCATACATGATCTTCAGATAATTTCTGTAACTCTTGTTGACCCTCAGTATACGGTACTTATCATCACCAATATACTCCATGATGCCTACACCTATCCCTGTGAAGTGTTGTGCGATCTTTGTGGCGGTATCACTGTTGAAATTAGGATCATCAAGGCTTGCCTGACCAATCTTATCATAGTAGTCTGCCTCTTCCATCTTTTCACGCTGAAGTCCGACTCCCAGTCTGTATCTCAGGATGATCTCCTCTATAGGATTAGGCGAACTGTACAGAAGCCCCTGTACCTTGTCACATCCGATTTCCTTCAGAAACTTTAGCTGCTCCTCCGTTTCTACACCTTCTGCCAATGTATCAACGCCCAGCTGTTCAGCCATCTCGATGATCTTGATGATGATTCCTTTGCTCTTTTTACTTTTGCCGAAATTCATCATGAATTTTATATCAAGCTTTATAAGGTCAAAGTCAAAATCCTGAAGCACATTCAGATTGCTGTATCCGCTTCCGAAATCGTCCATCCAGACCTTGAAACCATTCTCATGGAACCGTCTGACCTGTTCTTTCAGAAAATCCGTTTCTATGCCGCTAACATTTTCTGTAATCTCAATGTTCAGATATTTCGGTGAAATTTCGGCAGCCTTCACCCTTTGTGTAATCTCTGTCACCATGTCACAATACTCAAAATCATATCTTGAAATGTTTACAGATACCGGTGACATAGGTACTTTATTCTTGATTCTTGCGTCTATCATGTCTTCAAGTATACGTTCCACCATATAGAGATCCACTTTACTCAGCAGTCTTACATCTTCAATGATAGGTATGAAATCTTCAGGCATGATTATGCCGAGTTCCGGATCCACCCACCTGGCAAGTGCCTCCTCACCGCACATGCGGCTGTTAACAGCTCGTATAATCGGCTGATAGTATACTTGAATCCATCTTTCATTAAGTGCCTGGTCCAGATGGCTCAGGATATGATTTCTGATATTCATATCCTTTTCCATGTTCTCATCAAAGATAAGATACTTTGATTCGTAACTATCCTTTAACATATCAACAGCAATTTTCGCTTTGTCACATATGAGACTTACAGGCATATCCTTTTTGGCATGCTTATAAACCCCTGCCTTTAACGGAAGAGAATTACTGTTGTTAATATTTTTCGTTTCCTCAAAAATGCTTTCCAGTTCTTCTTCCACATCATCCTTGAAAGAAAAGGCATAGAAATGATCCTCACCGAATCTTGAACAGCAATCGCTGCCAAAATGGTTTCTCATAATTCCTGCAAAGCTTCGCAGAAGTCTGTCTCCTTTCTCCAGTCCATACTTACTGTTATAATGTTTCATGCCGGAGAAATCAAAAGCCATAATGGTGTAGTATCCATTCTCATCATCAAGCTCTTTAAAGGCCATACGCGCAAGCTGTAAAAACAGAAACATGTTAGGAAGACCGGTCAGTACATCATAGTACATCTTCCTGATATTGCGATTTTCCTTACGGAGTTCTTCCATCTCCCTGCGTTCCAGCTCATTGTTACGAAGTGCTATGTCGTCTGCCGGAAGAGCTGACCTTGTGTACCATACAATGCATAAATCCGTACCGTCCTGAAGGATCCTGTGCTTTCCCTGAGCTCGCAATATCACATAGTAATCATCCGTAGGCAGCTTGATACGACAGCTTGTATTGTATTCTGCATCCGGATTCATAACAAAAGCGAAGGTATCATTCTTATAACGTGCGAGATCATCAGGATGTGTGATTCTGAATACATCCTCACTGAGAATACTGTAAAGCTGCTCCTTTGGAACTCCGAACATGTCAATGAATCCGCCCGAAAGAGCCAGCGGCACTATACGTCCGTCAATCACCTGATATACACCATAGGCAATAACCGAGTCCTCTATTTCTTTTAGTTCAGATGCACTCATCTGATATTTTCTTATACTCTCGACTTCTTTCATAAGTACTACCGCCTGTAACAAAAGCTCAATTAACGTCTCCGGAAAGATGCCCTCTTCACCCTGTCTTACTACACAATTATTTCGGATTATTTAACACATTATATAATATTTTTACGCATAATTTCCTTACATAATGCACATAATTTACATGTCAAAAGCATTAACACTCATTACATAGTATGTATTTATGAACTTTTCATGAAAATACCAATTATTATCAGACTTTCGCCGAAAAGAATAATAGAGGACGCCGGCTTACCGGAGGAACCTCTTTTTATATTTTAAATTCTGCGTTTTGACACCCTAAGGACATATTGATGAAGAACATTTTAAAGCAATTCAGAAAGTCACTATCTTATCAGATTTCCATATTGTCGATACTTAGCTATCTCGTGATAGCCATAGTCATCGGTGTTGTAGTCTATACAAGATTTGAATCGCGTATGATCAATGACTACACCCGCATGGCAGAGGGACTCACGACGCTTATGGCTGATGCCTATGACACTGCCAGAACGGATGAATTCATAGAGAAAAACTTTCAGCTTCAGGAATACAGAGATCTCGTTAAGTATTATCATACTTTAAAAGATAACTACCCTGATGTTTACTATATGTACATATATCGTTTCGATAGCGATGAACCGCTCGCAACCGTAGTCATTGATCTTGATGAAGAGTATAGTGATACTCCACCTCAGGAAAGTGTGGACTGGATTGGAGAAACCTATGAGGTTGATGGTCCATTTGCCTCGGAAGTAACGAAGATAAGTCAGGGAAAAGAAGCGGTATTTCACACTGTACATACTCAGGACAACGAATATCTCCTCTCTTATGTACGGCCTATAACCGATGCAGACGGTAACTATTCCTGTAGTGCCTGCGTTGATTTCTCTATGGATTATCTCCACAAGCAGGATATTAATTTCATGATACAGCTCATGGGCATCCTTCTTGTGATCATGATAGTGATACTGTATTTCAACCTTCAGCGTATAAGTAAACAGATCACTTCACCTTTGGATCTCATCAGCTCCTGTATAGACAGCTTTGTCTACGAGACAGAGACCGATCGTTTCAATAACATACACCGTCTGGAAGAATTAAACATTTCAGCAGACAACGAGATTGGTTTACTGTTCAACAGCTTTGTAGCCAACATGAAAGAAAGTCTGTATTACATGTCAAACTACAATAAAGCCAAAGACGAAATCGTTGACAAGGAAAAGGAAATTGAAGAAATCAGCCAGATGACCTATGTAGACGGTCTTACTCATGCCAAAAACAAGGCAGCCTACCTTAAAGCAGTTCCTGAGCTTGACGCAGAAATCCGGGCGGGGCTTACAGAAGTCGGCGTTATCATGGCCGATGTCAATAACCTGAAATACGTTAATGACACCTTCGGTCACGATGCCGGTGATGAGTATCTGAACGGAAGCTGCAAGGTTCTGTGTAATATATTTAAACATTCACCTGTTTTCAGAACCGGTGGCGACGAGTTCCTCATCATCCTGCAGGGTCAGGATTACGATGACCGCAATGAGCTTCTGGAAGAGGCCAAAAACAGTTTTATAAAATCCTTCAATGACGAGTCCCTGGATCCTTGGAAACGTTACTCTGCTTCCCTCGGAATGGACATTTACAAGTCTGAAGATACTATTGGTGACATTGTGAAGCGTGCCGATAAGAAAATGTATGATAACAAGATGAATTTCAAAAAGCAATACGGAAGCTATCGATAATCGCATAACAGTACAGAAACGGTCCCGGAGATAAACCTCCGGGACCGTTTTATGTTCTGTTTCTATAGTTCGATCTGTGTTAGTTCTCACCCGGCATCTTCCACGCATGATGATCTGTATGCAGGAGATGCTCCGACTTCTCTGACAGAGGCTTACCGAGGTAATCCTCGTAAATCTGCTTGATGGACGGGTTCTCATGTGAGAATCTGAGTTCCATTCCGGCATCCTGACTGTAAAGTACAGGTGCTCTGTCGGCGGCCATCTCCACACCATCGTGTATAGGCTGACCACCGCCGCCTACACAGCCACCCGGACACGCCATAACTTCAACGAAATCATAGCTTACACGTCCTTGTTTAAGATATGTGAGCAGCTTGTTGGCATTGGCAAGACCGTTAGTTACTGCAACCCGCAGAGTCGTACCGGCTATATCAAACTGTGCTTCCTTCCAGCCGTCCATACCACGTACTGCCTTAAATGCATCCACCGGAGGGTTCTCTCCTGTTACAAGGAAGTAGGCACTTCTGAGGGCCGCCTCCATAACACCGCCTGTTGCACCGAAGATATTGCCGGCGCCGGAACCTATGCCGAGAGGCATATCAAGCTCCTCCTCAGGAAGATCCTTAACGATGATCTGCTCTGAACGGATGAGACGGCTGACTTCTCTGGTTGTAAGAGAAACATCAACCTCAGGATCACCCTGATCGTCCACCATGGACGGATATGCACACTCCGCCTTCTTGGCGAGGCAAGGCATGATGGATACACAGAAGATCTTGGAAGGATCTACATTGAGAAGCTTCGCATAGTAGCTCTTGGTAACAGCACCGAACATCTGCTGAGGTGACTTGGCGCTGGACAGGTTATCCACGAACTCAGGATAGTGAGCCTTTACATACCTTACCCAACCCGGACAGCAGGATGTAAACATCGGGAACTTGCTTGTTTCTGAGTTCTTCAGTCTCTCAAGGAACTCCGAACCTTCCTCCATGATGGTTAGGTCAGCTGAGAAGTTGGTATCAAATACATAATCAAAGCCGACTCTTCTGAGGGCTGCAGCAAGTCTCTTGACTGTTGCGAACTCAGGATCCAATCCGAAAGGCTCGCCCCAGGCTGTACGGATGGATGGTGCGATCTGAACAACGGTGATCTTGTCAGGATTCTCTACCGCTTCCACAACTCTGTCCACATCATCTCTCTCACGAAGTGCACCTACAGGGCAGTGAGTGATACACTGACCGCAGAGAACACACTTTGAATCATCAAGACTGTATGCTCCTGTTACATCAACAGTGACACGGGAACCTGTATTTACAACATCCCAGATATTGGAATTCTGTATCTTGTCACATACCTGGATACAACGCATGCACTTGATGCATTTGTCATAGTCTCTTATGAGTGGGAATCTGACATCACTCTTGTTCTCCGGTAACTGCTTCTTGTATGGGAGACTGTGAATGTTAAGGTCATTAGCCACTTTCTGCAACGTACAGTTTCCACTGCGGACACATACCGCACAGTTGGTATTGTGCTGAGACAGGATCAGCTTGACATTGGTCTTTCTGGCATCTCTTGCCTTCTTTGAATTTGTATGGATGACCATACCCTCAGCCACAGTGTTGTTGCAGGCTGTAAAAAGCCTCTCATAACCCTCTACCTCTACAACACAGATTCTGCAGGCACCGATCTCGTTTAACTCCTTCATAAAACAAAGTGTAGGGATATGGACTCCTGCCTGTGAGGCGGCATCCAGTATAGTTGTTTTTTCAGGGACCTGAAGTTTGATCCCGTCTATCGTAACATTTACCATTTTGCTTCTCTGCCTCCTTTAAAGATTCCATAACCATAGTGATCACAATGCAGGCATCTGCCGGATTCCTGACACGCCTCCTCTGTAGACATACCGCACTCCATCAGCTTGAAGTCGTGCTTTCTCTCTTCCGGTGAACGCTCCTTCATATTTACTCTGCCGCATGGCTTGTGATCATCAAATCTGATAGGTGGCAGATCTATATCCATCTTGATCTCATGGAAGAATCCGAGATACTCATCTATATTGGCTGCAGCAACCTTACCTGCTGCGATGGCACGGATTACCGTTGCAGGACCTGTTACACAGTCTCCTCCTGCAAAGATGCCTTCCTTGTCACGTATGTCACTGGTATCAAATGCTGCGATCATACCTCTTTCCACAGGGATACCATACTCACCGAACTTACGTGAATCAATGCCCTGACCTATAGCTACCAGCACTCTGTCGCAAGAGATCCTGACTTCCTCAGTGTCAGCAGGAACCGGCTTAGGTCTTCCATCCTTGATCGGTCCTACAATCTGAGGCTGTACCCAGATAGCAGCTACGCCGCCTTCCTCATTCTTCTCGATACGGAGAGGTGCATTGAGTTCAACAAGCTCGCAGCCGTCAGCGATGGCACCTTCAACCTCTTCAGGAAGAGCAGTCATATCACTCACTCTTCTGCGGTAGAGGATCTTGACGGTCTTTGCATTGCACCTTATGGCTGAACGGGCAACGTCCATAGCAACATTTCCGCCGCCTACTACAACTATATCCATACCTGTAAAATCAGGATAATCATCATCTCCGATGGCTCTCAGCATCTCAACTGCAGAGATCACTCCCTTGGCATCCTCACCCTCGATTCCGATTTTTTTGTCTGTGTGAGCACCGATGGCAACAAACATTGCATCATACTGATCTCTCAGATCCTCAATAGCGATATCCTTGCCGATGCTTATATCGGTTTTCAATGTGAAGCCGCTCTTCATCAGGCACTCTATCTCAGCATCAAGCGCCTCTCGCGGAAGTCTGTATGCAGGGATACCATAGCGCAGCATGCCGCCTGCTTTCTTTCTCTGCTCATATACAGTAACCTCATGGCCCATAAGTGAGAGATAGTAAGCTGCACTCAGTCCTGCAGGACCACCTCCGACTACTGCCACCCTCTTACCTGTAGCAGGCTGCTTCTCACCGATTCTGAACTCATCTTCATGTTCTACTGCAAACTTCTTGAGTCCACGGATATTGATAGGATCATCTACCATGGTTCTGCGGCATCTTACCTCACATGGATGCTCACAGATCATACCGCATACTGCAGGAAGCGGATTGTCCTTTCTGATGAGGGCAACAGCATCATTATATCTGCCCTCATGAATGAGTGAAATATATCCCGGAATATCTACATGTGCAGGACACTGGGCAACACACGGAACCGGCTGATCCTGATGTCCTGAGCATCGTCCGTGGAGAACGTGCTCCTCATAATCATCTCTGAAACCTCTGATACCTTTCAGAACCATACGTGCAGCTTCTGATCCTATAGCACAGTCTGCAGAATAGTAAATACTTGCTGCCGTATCCTCAATAACCTTAAGTGTATCCATAGTTGCGGTACCATCAAGCACAGACTCTATCAAAACCTCCAACTGACCAAGCCCTACTCTGCATGGCACACACTTTCCACAAGACTGAGCATGACATAGATGGAGAAATGAAGCTGCCAGATCAACAGGACACAGGCCCGGCTGGCTGGCCGTGATCCTACGTTCCAGATCCTTATACAGATCCTCCACAGTCTTCTGCGCATTGTTTTGTGTTACAATGCTCAATCTACTCATTACAAAACCTCCTATTCTTCGGAATGGTTATGAGTTAGTCATAACTTACCGTTATTATTAGTGTTCTATATATAATTAAAGCATTATTAATTTTGAATGTAAACAGTGGATATTTTATATATTTAATTGT
>DGVW01000109.1:4630-20236 GCA_002396005.1 Oribacterium sp. UBA4274 | reverse complement strand
CTCTGGGCCTCATTGCAGCAGTTATACCGACAACAAACCCTACTTCAACAGCAATTTTTAAAACACTTATCTGTTTGAAGACACGTAACGGTATCATCATAAGCCCGCACCCAAGAGCAAAGAAGTGTACAGCTCTTGCAGCCAAGATTGTTCTTGATGCAGCAGTTGCAGCAGGCGCACCTGAGAATATCATCGGATGGATCGACGAGCCGTCACTTGAGATGACATCGGAGATCATGCGTGATGCAGACTGCATCCTTGCAACAGGTGGTCCGGGCATGGTTAATGCAGCTTATTCATCCGGAACACCGGCTCTCGGTGTTGGTGCCGGAAACAACCCATGTATCATTGATTCTTCAGCAGATATTGAGAATGCTGTATCATCAATTCTTCATTCAAAGACATTTGATAATGGTATGATCTGTGCTTCTGAGCAGTCAGTTACAGTAGTTGCAGATGTTTACGATAAAGTTAAGAAAGAGTTTGAGTATAGAGGCGCTTACTTCCTTAACAAGGAGGAACGTGAAAAAGTAGGAAAGACCATCATTATAAATGGATCACTCAATGCCAAGATCGTTGGACAGCCTGCATGGAAGATTGCAGAGCTTGCCGGCGTAAAGATCCCGCATGACAAGAAGGTTATCATCGGAGAGGTTTCAGATAACACAAAGGCAGAGCCGTTTGCACATGAGAAGCTCTCACCTGTTCTTGGAATGTACAAGGCCAAGGATTTCGAAGCAGCTGTCAAGAATGCAGAAGTACTTCTCATGGATGGCGGTCCTGGACATACAGCGTCACTTTTCATCGATCCACGTGAGACAGAGAAGATTCACGAGCATGCTGTAGCTATGCATGCCTGCAGAATTCTTCACAATATGCCATCATCACAGGGCGGAATCGGTGATCTCTATAACTTCAAGGTTGCTCCATCTCTTACACTGGGATGCGGTTCATACGGCGGAAACTCTGTATCAGAGAACGTTGGTATCAAGCATCTTTTAAATTACAAGACAGTTGCAGAGAGGAGAGAGAATATGCTCTGGTTCAGAACACCTGAGAAGGTTTATTTCAAGAAGGGCTGTATGCCTGTTGCTCTTAATGAGCTTAAAGAAGTTTATGATAAGAAGAAGGTTTTCCTTGTAACAGACTCCTTCCTTGATTCAGCCGGATACATCAAGCCTATCACAGAGAAGCTTCATGAACTTGGCATTGACTATCGTGTATTCTCTCATGTACAGCCGGATCCTACACTTGCTAACGCTCAGGAAGGCGCAGAGCAGATGGCTCGCTTCAACCCTGATACTATTATCGCATTTGGTGGTGGATCAGCAATGGATGCAGCCAAGATTATGTGGGTACTTTATGAACATCCGGAAGTAAAGTTTGCTGATATGGCTATGCGTTACATCGATATACGTAAGAAGGTTTACCAGTTCCCTAAGATGGGTACAAAGGCACTTTTCGTTGCTATACCTACATCTTCAGGTACAGGTTCTGAGGTAACACCATTTGCGGTTATCACAGATCAGGAGACAGGAACTAAGTATCCTATTACAGATTATGAGCTCCTTCCAAACATTGCTATCGTTGATACAGATAACATGATGACACAGCCAAGAGGACTTACAGCAGCATCAGGTATCGATGTACTGGTACACGCACTTGAGGCTTATGCAAGTATGATGGCAACACCATATACAGATGGTCTTGCACTTCAGGCTATGAAGAGAGTATTTGAGTATCTTCCAACAGCTTACAACGAGCCAACAAACATCAAGGCACGTGACGAGATGGCTAATGCTTCCTGCATGGCAGGTATGGCTTTCGCCAATGCATTCCTCGGCATCTGCCACTCAATGGCACATAAGCTCGGAGCATATCATCATATCCCTCACGGACTTGCTAACGCTCTCCTCCTTACAGAGGTAATAAGATATAACTCTTCAGAGCAGCCACCTAAGATGGGAACATTCCCTCAGTACGAGTATCCTCATACTATGGCAAGATACGCAGAGTGTGCACGTTTTGTAGGCATTAACGAGAAGGATGATGCCAAGGCTGTTGAGAAGCTTTGCGAGAAGATCACAGAGCTCAAGAAGGCAGTTGGAGTTAAGGAAAGAATCCAGGATTATAACGTAACAGAGGAGGATTTCCTCAAGACACTTGATGATATGAGTGTTAATGCATTCGACGATCAGTGTACAGGTGCTAACCCTCGTTACCCTCTGATCTCAGATCTTAAGGAGATGTACAAGCTTGCATTCTATGGCAAGAAGTATGAGAAGAATGAGAAGACTCCTGTGGAGATCATGGGATGTGTAAAGGAATATACAGAGTAATTATCCCATATAAGGGGTCACGCTTTGATGTTCAATAAATAGTGAACCTTGTGGCAACAAGTTCATAAAGAGAAGCTGTGTGAGATTTATGTTTCACACAGCTTTTTGTGTAGTATCAAATATTCATAGTAATTAGTTATATCTACTATTTTTGGTTTACGAAAAAGTTATGTCGTGATATAGTTTCAGTTGTAAAACACAGAGGTTCGGAGCCAATGGGGGCGCCTTTCAGGAAAAAAGGGCGTAGTATGTCCTGGCACCGAATTTTTTTTAAATTAAGAATTATTTCCTGAAGGAGGAAAATCTTATGTCTTATGTTGCAGAAGTCTATGAAAATTTAAAAGCAAAGCATCCTTATGAGTCGGAATTCCTTGAGGCTGCAAAGAGAATTCTTGATTCTCTTGATCCTATCGTTCAGAAGAACGAGGATGTTTACAGAAAGAATGCTCTCCTTGAGAGATTCGTTGAGCCGGAGAGAATCATCACTTTTAGAGTTCCTTGGACAGATGATAAGGGTGTTAACCATGTAAATCTTGGTTACAGAGTACAGTTTAACTCTGCAATTGGACCTTACAAGGGAGGTCTTCGTTTCCATCCTTCAGTTACACAGTCAATCCTTAAGTTCCTTGGTATGGAGCAGATCCTCAAGAACTCACTTACAGGTCTTCCTATCGGCGGCGGTAAGGGTGGTTCTGATTTCGATCCTCATGGCAAGTCAGATGCAGAGGTTATGCGTTTCTGCCAGAGCTTCATGACAGAGCTTTTCAAGTATATCGGTAAGGATGTAGACGTTCCTGCCGGTGATATCGGAGTAGGCGGACGTGAGGTAGGTTACCTTTACGGTCAGTACAAGAGACTTACAAATCTCTATGAGGGTGTTCTTACAGGTAAGGGACTTTCATTTGGCGGTTCTCTTGCAAGACCTGAGGCTACAGGATACGGTCTCGTTTATATCACATCGGAAATGGTAAAGGCTGCAGGCAAGTCACTTCAGGGTGCTACAGTAGTTATCTCAGGTTCAGGAAACGTTGCACAGTACGCTCTTCAGAAGGCTACAGAGCTTGGTGCAAAGGTTGTTACTGTTTCTGATTCTAACGGATATGTATATGATCCAAATGGAATCAACTTTGACGTACTTGTACAGATCAAGCAGGTAGAGAGAGCAAGAATCAGTGAGTATGCTAAGCGTGTACCTGGTTCAGAGTATCATGACGGTGAGAAGCCATGGGGTGTAAAGTGTGATATCGCACTTCCATGTGCTACACAGAATGAGATCAACGGTGAAGCTGCCAAGACTCTCCTTGCAAACGGCTGCTGGGCAGTTGCTGAGGGTGCTAACATGCCATCAGATTCAGATGCTATCGATGCATATCTTGCAGCTAAGATCCTGTATATGCCAGCCAAGGCTGCCAATGCCGGCGGTGTTGCAGTTTCAGCTCTCGAGATGTCACAGAACTCAGAGAGACTCAGCTGGACATTTGAGGAAGTTGATGGAAAGCTTAAGGGCATCATGACCAATATCTATAACAACGTAGCTGATGCAGCTAAGAGATATGGATATGAGGGCAACTTCGTAGTTGGTGCCAATATTGCAGGTTTTGAGAAGGTTTCTAATGCAATGCTTGCACAGGGATTGGTTTAATTCGCCGGCATGCTTTGTTATTGCTTCATAGGGATTGCTTGCAATTAGTAAATGGTTATAGTAATATACGAAAGTCAGGTGGTTATCCACCTGACTTTCGTTGATTTAATGTGATATTTTCTTAATTGGAAATTATGTACACCGATATAGAGTTTCAGACTGGATGAGAGCTAGTCGGTAGTAAAGAGGTATTCATGCATAAATTTCTGAGAACAATTGGATTTTCAAAATTAGATACCGATATGCAGTTGGAGCCATTGCTTGAAAGAGCGGTCAATGAAAAGTACCGTACACTTATCATTAATGGGGATGATGGTTCTGTTATAGAACAGTATCAGCTTCCTGTAGCTCCTTCTATGGGTATAGCTGTGGTTGGTGAACGTAGTAAAGACGGTATATTCCACAGGAAGTATTATTTCCCATATATGCGTTCATATGATGGAACACTCACAGAGGCGGGTTCTGTGGAAAGACATCTTGAGAAAGAAACATATGCAGGTGTGCTTGAGGATTTCAGATCAGGTATAACCCTTATCTTCTATATAACAAACTCTGTTCAATTGAGAGAGCTTGTACGTATGCAGATGCATGTAAAAGCCCGTCAGGCGTTCCTTACAGGCCTTGCAAGTGAAGGTAAGATACTTCTTCCTATTGAGAAAAAGGATGAGGATCCGGAGACCATGAAGCGTAAGAGAAACGAACGCAGAAGACTTTTTGAGGCAGCAAGACAGGGCGATCAAGAAGCTATCGATACTCTTACTGAAACTGATATTAACCTTTTCAATGAAGCGCATCAGCGTATGATCACAGAAGATCTCTATACTATTGTAGAGACCTGCTTTATGCCAACAGGTGTAGAGTGTGATGTGTACTCTATCATCGGTGAAATAGTATCTCTCAGAGTTAAGGAAAATGTTTACACCCATGAAAATGTGGTAGACATGAAGATTAGCTGCAATGATTGCATCTTCCATGTAGCGATCAATGAGTCTGATCTTGTTGGTGTTCCTGCAGTCGGTAGAAGGTTTAAGGGTAAGATCTGGATGCAGGGCAATTTTGAGTTTGTTGAGGATGATCATAAAGATGAGATGAATCATGATGATTCTGATATTGATGAAGTATGATCATAATCAAACGGGAGCTCATCTGATATGAGATAAGTGTGGAAAAGCAGAGTTTATTTTGCTTTATAATGAACATATAACATACAGTCGTGGTAGTTTTCCGCCGCAGCTGTATGTTTTTTTATGTGGAAAAAACATAGTATAATTCTTACTTGGTTTAGCGATTTATCATTGCATCGAATTAAAGTGTTATGTATAATCAGAAAAATAAGCGTCTCCGGCCGGATACACCGTAATAAAAGGTGCAGTAGGCATGGTATAATGAGATGTGAAACTCAATACATTTAAGTGGTAAATTTATATTATTCCAAGGGCTTAGGGCCGGTAGGAACAAATGACTGGAGGATCAGAAGTGACACTTTCGCAAATAGTTATACAATTACTGGAAGGACTTATAGTTTCCGTACGGATTTTTGCAATTACTTTGCTGTTTAGCCTTCCGCTGGGACTACTTGTAGCTTTCGGCAGGATGTCCAAAAATGCACTTATCAATGGTCTGACCAAGGTGTACATTTCCATAATGAGAGGAACCCCTCTCATGCTTCAGCTTTTTGTGGTTTATTACGGACCGTATTACCTGTTTAATATAAAGTTGAGTCCTACATACAGAAACTCGGCTGTATATATCGGTTTCATCATCAACTATGCTGCATACTTTGCGGAGATTTACAGATCCGGTATACAATCCATGCCGATTGGTCAGTATGAAGCAGCAGAGATACTCGGATACAGTAAGATGCAGACCTTTTTCAGAATCATACTGCCACAGGTTATAAAGAGGATACTTCCTTCTGTAACAAATGAGATCATAACTCTCGTAAAAGATACATCCCTCGCATTTTCAATTTCTGTTATGGAGATGTTTACTCAGGCAAAAGCTTTGTCATCCAGTCAGACCTCTATGACACCACTGATTGTTGCCGGTGTGTTTTATTACATTTTTAACTTTGTTGTGGCGATGGTTATGGAAAAAGCCGAGAAAAAGCTTGATTACTACAAGTGATATTACGTCAGTTACAGAAGTTTTTCTAAAATATATAAGAAAGTTTAGAGAATAGTATATGAATCTTTTAGAGATGAAAAATGTTAAAAAGAACTTTGGCAATCTCCGGGTTCTTAAAGATATAAGTATTGAAGTTGCAGATGGAGAAATTGTATCTATAATCGGTCCGTCCGGTTCCGGAAAATCTACACTTTTAAGATGTGCAACACTTCTCGAAACACTTGATTCCGGCACACTGAAATATCAGGACAAGGTTGTTGCTGAGAATGATTCTTCCGGAAAAGCGGTTTATGCAGATAAAGAGACATTGAAGCAGGTTAAATCTGTATACGGACTTGTGTTTCAGCAATTCAATCTGTTTCCACATTGGAACGTGCTTCAGAATGTGACAGATGCAGTTATCAATGTTCAGAAAAAGCCGAGAGCTGAAGCAGAGAAGATTGGAAGAGACCTTTTGGAAAAAATGGGATTAAGTGATAAAGCAGGCTACTATCCATATCAATTATCGGGAGGGCAGCAGCAGAGGGTTGCTATAGCGAGAGCGCTGGCACTCAGTCCAAAGGTTCTTTTCTTTGATGAGCCGACCAGTGCTTTGGATCCGGAGCTTACCGGTGAGGTGCTTAAGGTGATAAAGTCTCTGAAAGACCTGAATATAGCCATGGTTATAGTTACTCATGAGATGGCCTTTGCCAGAGATATATCGGATAAAGTTATCTTTATGGCAGATGGCGTTGTTGTGGAGAGAGGTTCTGCAGAAGAAGTATTTAATTCGGATAATGAGAGAATGAAGGCATTCCTCGGAAGATATAAGAGCATTCTGTAAATAATTAAAAATCTATATAAATAATCCTCTTTTAAGTGTGTATAAGTTGAAGATTTATCAACAAAATATGGATTTCTCTCCATGAAAAAGTGGATAAGTCGCAGTTATAAACATAAAATGAGCATTTTTGGGCACAATTCATTAAGAATTGTGCCTTTTTTGATAAAAATAAGATGTGAATAAGGTGGAAAAGTGCAAAAATATGTGGATAACTCAAATATTATGTTAAATTTAAGAGAAAATATGAATTAGTGAATCAAATTATAGGTTTTGAAAAATTTCATAACTAAATACTATGGTAAAGTTATGTTTTTTTTATATAATTTATATGGAATGTATTGCTACTTTTAAAAACCTTAGATATACTTTTTTAGGTTTTTGGGTAGACAGCAATTTTGCTGTTATTTTTACGAAGAAGCTACGGCTTCATATCGAGGAGGAAAACATGAAAAAATCCATTTCTTTACTTCTTGCTGCTGCTATGGCTGCATCTGCTCTTGTAGGTTGTGGTTCTACTACAGCAGCACCTAGTGCAACCAGTGCAGCTGCATCAGAAGCAGCAGGAGAGACAACAGCCGCTGCAGGCGCAGAGGATACAGCTGTAGAGGCAGCTGCCGATGCAAAGGACGTTGACGTTCTTAATGTTGCATTCGTACCATCACGTGAGCCTGATGAAATCGTTACAGCTACTGAGCCTCTCAAGGATATGATCAAGAAGGAGATGGCTCCGCTTGGCTACAACATCAAGGATGTCAATATCACAGTAGGTACAAGCTATGAGGCTGTAGGTGAAGGTCTTGCAGCAGGTACTATTGATGTTGGATTTATACCTGGCGGTACATATGTTCTTTATGACGATGATGCAGAGGTTCTTCTTACTGCAACAAGAGATGGACTTTCAATTGATAGCGATAGCGCAAAGGATTGGAATGATCAGAAGCCTACAAAGCCGACAGAAGATCAGGTTACATTCTATCGTGCACTTGTAATTGCCGGCCCTACAGATGCAGGTAAGGCAATTGCGGAGAAGGTTAACAACGGTGAAGAGCTTACATGGGAAGACCTTGATGGCCTTAACTGGGGTGTTATGGGACCTACATCATCAGCAGGTTACATCTATCCGGCTCTTTGGATTCAGAAGAACTTTGGAAAGAACATTACAGATCTTACACATGCTGTAGAGTGTGATTCTTACGGAACAGCATTTGCACGTCTTGCTCAGGGTCAGATCGATGTTCTCTGCACTTATGCAGATGCTCGTCGTGATTATGAGGAAAAGTGGAATGCTGAGTATGCTATGGAGAATTCTATTTGGGATGATACAAATGTAATCGGTGTAACAGAGGGTATCTATAACGATACTATTTCCGGTTCAAAAGTATCTCCGGTTATGATGGATGAGGATTTCAAGGCTGCATTCAAGCAGGCTATGATCAACATCGGTAATACTGAAGAGGGTAAGGAAGTTATCGCTATCTACACTCACAAGGGATATGTAGAAGCTAACGATTCTGACTATGATTCAGCTCGTGATGCACAGGAGCTTATCAAGGCACTTCGTCTTGGACAGAACTAAGCATCGCACTAACTAGCGGTTCATAAATTGTTTAGAGGGTCCGCTGAATGCTTGCATTCATGCGGACTTTCTTTATATCTGATAACAACATGTCCGATATTTTATGTGAATGCTTAAAGCGTTTAAACACTCACATGAAACATTGGGTTAAAAACTCATAAAATTTTTTTCATAACAGGAAAAGGAAAGAACAATGATAAAGTTTGAAGATGTAGGAAAGAGATATCCTAATGGCTACGAAGGTCTTAAGCATATTAATCTTGAGATTGAGCAGGGAGAGTTTGTAGCAATTATCGGTCTGTCAGGTGCAGGAAAGTCAACATTGATTCGTACTATAAATCGTATGCATGATGTTACAAGCGGAAGTCTTACTGTAGATGGAACAGATGTTATGTCTCTTTCAGGAAGTAGTCTGCGCCGTTTTCGTAGAAAAATCGGAATGATTTTCCAGTCTTTTAATCTTATTACCCGTACAACAGTTATCAAGAACGTTCTTACTGCATTCGTTCCTGATATGCCATGGTATCGTTCTGTTTTCGGACTTTATAATCAGGATGAAAAGATGAAGGCATTAGCTGCACTTGATAAAGTTGGCATCCTTGATAAGGCATTTGTTCGTGCTGACCAGCTGTCCGGTGGACAGCAGCAGAGAGTAGCACTTGCGAGAACTCTTGCTCAGAACCCACAGATCATTCTTGCCGATGAGCCTGTTGCTGCACTTGATCCTGTAACAGCCAATCAGGTTATGGATGATTTTACCCGTATTAACAAAGATATGAATATCAGTATTCTTATCAATATCCACCATGTAGATCTGGCTCTTAAATATTGTTCAAGAGTAATCGGTATACGTGCCGGAGAAATAGTATATGACGGTCCTGCAGATAAGGTAGATAAGGCTGTTCTTGACAGTATTTATAAGGGAGGACAGGAGGAAGAAGCATGAGTATCTATGATAAACTCTTCCCGCCTAAAAAATACACTCTCGATAATGGCAAAACCGTAGAGCAGAAAAGCTCAAGAGCACCAATCTATGTTATTGCCATACTTATTATGAGTATTGTATCGATAAGGATAACGGGTTTTGATCCAACAGTTCTTGCTGCAAGAGGTAATCAGTTCTTTGTAATCCTTGCACGTATGTTTCCGCCTGAGCCTTCATATTTAGGCTCCATAATTAACCCGATACTTGATACTATCAAGATGTCTCTTTTGGGATCGGCTTTAGGTTCACTGTTATGTCTTCCTTTTGCGATGCTTGCTTCCACTAACATCTGTAAGAACAGGATTGTTGTAGCGATAATGAGACTTATGTTCAGTATCATCCGTACATTGCCTACACTTGTAAGTGCACTTATTGCTACATTTATCTTTGGTCTCGGAACTATAGCCGGAACTATAGCTATTGCGGTTTTTTCTTTTTCATATATCGGAAAGATCATGTATGAAGAGATAGAGACTGTAGATATGGGTTCTTTTGAGGCTATGGAAGCTATGGGATTTACCAGAACACAGGCCTTCCTGCATGCCATCGTGCCTCAGGTGCTTCCGGCATTCCTCTCAAACAGTTTATATAATTTCGAGGGTAATGTTCGTTATGCAGCAGTTCTTGGTTATGTAGGAGCCGGTGGTATCGGTCTTATCCTGAATGAGCAGCTTGGATGGAGAGAGTATCCAAATGTCGGTATGATCCTGGTTGTTCTTTTTGTTACTGTATTTGTAATCGAGTCAATCAGCCGTTTTGCTCGTAAGAAACTTGTTTAAGGAGGAACTCGTATGGATGAGAGAATTGTAAAAGCATATGAGAGCCGTCCAAAGGACTGGGTCTGGCATGCGGCTAATGCAGCAATAATTATAGTACTTCTGGTATGGAGTTTGGGAGCTATGGAGTCCTCAGGAACCAATGCCAATGGAGGCAAGATGGCGCTTAATATTTTAAGCGGTATTGTACATCCTGATACAGAGCTTCTTTTTAATCTTTCAAAAGAAGGTGTTCTTTATCTTCTTCTTGAAACAATATGTATTGCATTTATGGGAACAGTTGTAGGTGCGGTTTTTTCTATACCATTGGCTTTCCTGTCTGCAAGTAACCTGACCCCGAAGCCGGTTGCATTTATTGGTCGTATGATCATCATGATGGTTCGTACAGTGCCGGCATTTGTGTATGGTCTTATGTTTATCCGAGTTACAGGACCGGGACCTTTTGCTGGTCTTATGACTATGTCAGTTACATCTATCGGTATGGTATCCAAGATGTACATAGAAGCAATAGAGGATCTCGACACCAAGATTCTTGAGTCACTCGATGCGATGGGATGCTCAACATGGCAGAAGATTTTATATGGAATCCTTCCACAGCTTATGCCGAATTTTGCATCCACAGCGATTTACAGATTTGATATAAATCTGAGAGATGCAACTGTGCTTGGTCTCGTTGGTGCCGGTGGTATCGGTGCACCGCTTATCTTTGCCATGAACGCATATCGTTGGAATGAGGCAGGTTCAATCCTTATCGGACTGGTTGTACTTGTTCTTATTGTTGAGTGGATCAGTACAAAGATCAGAGTTAAGTTAACAAGAGGTTGATAAACCATAAAAAGGACGGAGATTTTCTCCGTCCTTTGATATTATTATAAGTGTTATAAGTATATCCGGAGCAATGTTTAGTGCAAAGCATCCGGATATAGACATTTAATGAAAACTATATCAGTTTATTTGATATGATAATGATTATCGGGATTCGTTTTAGGAGCTTATATGAAGAATTTTGAAATATACTATACATCTGATACACATGGAAGATTATTACCTGTAGACTATGCTACAGGTGGTGCAAAGAATATAGGTCTTTTAAATCTGGCTGCAGATTTAAGAAGTAAAGTTAAGGTTGATACCGGGGTTAAAAGTCATATTGATGAGTTTATGAAAGAAACTTATGTGACTAAAGATTCGGATGTTCTTGTGCTTGATGGCGGAGACAGTCTGCAGGGAACACCGCTTGTAACATACTATCTTGAGCATGCGGATAGTTTTGATTTTCATCCTGTTGCTGAAGCATTTAATGCCATGGGACTGGACTTCTACACCCTTGGAAATCATGATTTCAACAATGGATATAATGTTATAAGAGATTATGTTAATGCATTGAACGGAACACTCCTTATAGCCAACGTTGAAGACCTGAGAGGCGAGATAAAGCATAAGAAATATGTTATATGTACACTCGCAAGCGGCTTAAGAGTAGGTATAACTGGTGTTGTTACTGACTATGTAAATGTCTGGGAGCAGCCTTCCAACATTACCGAACTCAAGGTTTCTGATCCTATCGCTGCGGCAGAGAGAGTACATAAGGAAATGATTGAGGATGGATGTGATGTCACCATTTGCATCTATCACGGCGGTTATGAGGAGGACCTCAACAGTCATTTGAAGCTCACAGACAGCAGAGAAAATGTTGCCTGCGAAATGTGCAGGAAACTTGATTATGACATTATCCTCACAGGACATCAGCATATGTCTGTGTCCGGAATTGATCTGTATGGTACCTGGAGCGTTCAGCCACCTGCAAATGCAGAGAACTATATTCATTTGAACGGAAGCTTTTCAGAAGATAAGCTTACATGTACGTCAGAACTCATGCATGTAGGTAGTGAAACTTATGAAGAGGCAAGGACCGTTATCATGCCTCTTGAAGAAGCTACGGAGAGGTGGCTTGATGAGGCTATAGGTGAGTTCAAGGAGGAGATCAGACCGGAAGCTAAGCTTGATATAGCACTTCACGGCAGTAAGGTTGCGGCACTCTTTAATCAGGTTCAGCTTGAGTCTGCAGAGAGTGATTTTTCCTGTACAAGTATAGGCAATGATGAGGTAGGATTTAATAAAAGTGTCAGCATAAGAGATATTTATGCGGCATATACATTTGCCAATACCTCTGAAGTCAAGGAAGTCACTGCAGATATACTCAAGGAAGCTCTGGAGAGATGTGCACAGTATCTTGACCTGGACTCTGAAGGGAAACCATATATTTCAGATGTTTTTATGAAGCCAAAGATCGAGCATTATAACTACGATTTCTACGCGGGGCTTGATTACGCTTTTGATCTGAGAAGACCTGTCGGAGACAGAGTGGTTCGTATGAGGATGCTGGACGGCAGTGAGTTGATTCCGGGAAAGAAATACAAACTTATAACATCTAATTACAGAGCTACAGGTACCGGCGGATACGATATGATAGGTAAGGCCAGAACATTATTCAGCACCGCTGATAATGTTCAGGATTTGCTGGTGGACTATGTTCGCAGACATCCTAAGCTTGAGATTCCTGACAACTATAAATTTGAGGTTATATACTGATCACTAATAGATTTAAAGCATTTTGCTGTGTTTCCAAGACTGTTGAATTCGTAGTGCAGAATGTGGATAAACAGAGGAGCTATATGATCAAGTTCAACTTATAACATCTTCTGATGTGGATAGATTCTGAGTATTGAAAGAGAGATGGCATGAATGATTCTATAAAAATTAATTCTTTAGGGATAGCTGCAGCGTTGGTTCTTGTGTCAGCGATGCCTGCATATGCAGGAGTTGCGGCACAGGGTGTCACACCGATTACATCTGATGTGACTGTCTTTGGGCCGGGTACTGTAGGTACGGAAAGTATTTTGGCAGAGGAGAATACTAGTCAGAATAACGGTACTTTACAAACAAACAGTAATACAACATATGGTCCGATGGCAGGTACAGAAGCACAAGCAGCTGAAGAGACTGCACTTAAGAATTATTATGCGCAGATGGATGTGTCTCAGCTTTCAGATCAGCAGTTCTATGCATTGTCTGAATACTTCAAGGGATCTGTGATAATAGGTGATTCTATAGCGGAGAATTTCCAAAGATATAACATCACGACCAATAAGGGAGATGTTGTGAGTGACAATTTCACATCCCTTGCTGTGGCAGGATATAGCCTGAGTAAGGCGCTTCTGCCTAATGATGGAGAAAATATACATCCGATGGTTCAGGGGGTCCGTCATCGCCTTCCTGAGGCTATAGGACTTATAGGAGCGAAGCATGTATATAGTTTCTTTGGATATAAGGATCTGAATAATCCTGAGGCGGCAGATAATTATGAAAAGCTGCTTAAAGAGATAACGGGGGAAAATCCCGGTGTTGATATTACAGTGATCAGCACAACATATATGACAGAAAAGAGTCAGGATGCAGATTATAACAACGATAAAGTTCGCTCCCTTAATGCTGCGATGCAGGAGAAGTGCAGAGTGAACGGCTGGGATTACATCGATGTGCAGGACATTATGAGTGATGGAAACGGTAATCTTCCGGTCGCATGGAGCATTGATCAAAAGATACATTACAATTATCAGTACTATATTTATTGGGTAAATGAAATGAAACGTACTGCCTTAAGAAAACTTGGACTTTGAGAGTTTAGAGTCATAAATATTTTTGGGACTGTATATGTAAAAAAATAGAATCAGTATAAATTATTGATGCACATCAAGTCAAAATAAACATTTTTATCGGACCAGAATAATCAAAAATCAAAACCGGTTCTAAAAAAGCAGAAGTCGAAAAATCTATCGACTAAAACTTTTTTAGAACCGGTATTTTTATCCCCTTTAGTTATCGCTTGCGTCATCCTCTGAGAGGGTAAATGTGAATCTCTTCTTGATATCATCATCAGATGCAAGGTACTCATCGTATGTAGTCATCTTGTCAATGAGATGTCCATCAATGATCTCGAAGATACGGTTAGCTGTTGTTTCAACAACCTGGTGGTCACGAGATGAGAAGATAATGACACCAGGGAAGTTCTTGAGACCATCATTGAGAGCTGAGATCGACTCCATATCAAGGTGGTCGGTAGGCTCATCAAGTATGATAACATTGGAACCGGAAATCATCATCTTACTGAGCATACATCTTACGCGCTCACCTCCGGAAAGGACATTGACCTTCTTAAGTCCGTCGTCGCCCTTGAAAAGCATGCGGCCAAGGTAACCACGAACAAACTGTGTATCCTTATCAGGGCTGTACTGAGTGAGCCACTCAACGATGGTATCCTCTGACTTGAACTCGGCGGTATTGTCCTTAGGGAAGTAGGACTGGCTTGTTGTTACACCCCACTTATAGTCGCCGCTGTCAGGCTCCATCTCACCGGAGAGAATCTGCATGAGAGTTGTCTTGGCAAGTTCGTTAGGACCAACAAGAGCGATCTTATCTGTACGGTTAACGATGAAGGAAATATTATCAAGCACCTTTACGCCGTTGATGGTCTTTGTAAGGTTCTTTACCTCAAGTACATCGTTTCCGATTTCACGATTTGGCTTAAATACGATGTAAGGATACTGTCTTGATGATGGCTTGATGGTATCAAGCTCGATCTTTTCAAGAGCACGCTTACGGGAAGTTGCCTGTTTTGACTTGGAAGCATTGGCAGAGAACCTCTGAATGAACTCCTGGAGCTCCTTGATCTTCTCTTCCTTCTTACGGTTGGCTTCCTTCTGCTGACGAACGATGAGCTGAGATGACTCGAACCAGAAGTCATAGTTTCCTGCAAAAACGGTGATCTTGCCGTAGTCGATGTCAGCGATGTTTGTACAAACTTTATTTAAGAAGTAACGGTCATGGGATACTACGATGACTGTGTTCTCAAAGTTAATAAGGAACTCCTCAAGCCACTCTATGGAGTTGAGATCCAGATGGTTTGTAGGCTCGTCCAAAAGAAGGATATCCGGGTTGCCAAAAAGTGCCTTGGCAAGGAGAACCTTAACCTTCTCAGAACCCTTAAGCTCACTCATAAGCTTATAATGAAGATCTGTACCGATACCAAGACCGTTAAGCATGGTTTCTGCATCAGCCTCTGCATTCCAGCCATCCATCTGTGCGAACTCGGCTTCCAGTTCTGCAGCTCTCATACCATCTTCGTCAGAGAAATCAGGCTTGGCATAGATGGCGTCCTTTTCCTTCATAATATCGAAAAGCCGCTGGTTACCACGGATGACTGTATCGATAACAGTACAATCATCATACTTGAACTGATCCTGCTCGAGAACACTTAAACGCTGTCCCGGAGTCATGG
>DGVW01000109.1:0-4585 GCA_002396005.1 Oribacterium sp. UBA4274 | reverse complement strand
CACCGCTTGTGGGCTCAAGAGCGCCACTGAGGATCTTTAAGAATGTTGACTTACCTGCACCGTTGGCACCGATGATACCATAGCAGTTACCCTCGGTGAACTTGATGTTTACATCCTCGAACAGTGCTTTCTTGCCGACGCGGAATGTTATATTGTTTGCTGCAATCATAGCTTCTCCTTTTTATAGTAAAATAAAAGAGTGGCTCCGGAAGCCGCTCTTAAATGTCATTAACCTTAGAGATTATATCCGAGACACCTGATAAAAGCAAGGAAAGTTTAGATAAAGTTATATTAATAGTGCGGAAAAAGTAACAAAACCGAAGGAAAAATGGTCTAGAATATATATGGTAGAATAATGTGAAAATATTTAATAAACTTATATAGTTCAATGAAAAATAAAAACTGAAAGGATTATATATGAACAGAGTAGTTATGAAAAAATTATCGGCACTTGCTATGGCAGGAATCATGACGGTATCTGCGTGCATCCCGGCATTTGCTTTCTATAATGAACCTGAAAGTATCAAAGGTATACATTCATCACATGTAACCATGGTTGATGATATTGAATCTCTCGGATGTAAGCAGGTTATCTTCCAGTTTAATTCAAGTTTTGTGAAGAACGAGCAGCAGATGAAAGGCTATGACGCCCTGATTGATGCTTATAACGCCGCAGATCTAACAATAACTATGGGTGTTATGAATGATTTTCAGGCGGATGATCCTATCTGTCCGGTGGATTTCCAAATGGCAAACCTTTATCAGTTCAACACACTGACACCTGAAGGCATCGAAAATACAACGAAGGTAGCGGAGGCGCTGGCACAAAGATACAAAGATAAGGTTTCCAACTGGGTTATAGGAAACGAGATAAATAATCAGCTTCAGTGGAACTATCTCGGTGTAGCGGATATCAATGCTTATGCTAAAGCTTATGCAGACGGATTCCGTATTTTTTATAACGCGATAAAGGCCCAAAATCCTGAGGCGAGGGTATTCATACCATTTGACTATAACTGGACACAGACAGGTGGTGTGATGTACTATCCATCCAGAGATCTTCTGAGTTATCTGAACCTCTATCTGGCTGATACGGATTACGGAATCGCATGGCATCCTTATCCTCAGGATCTTACAAATCCCGACTTTATGAATACTTCTCCGCTTGCCATAGACAGTCCTGATTCACCGATCGTAAATATGAAGAACCTGCATGTGCTTACGGATTATATGCAGAAGCAGGAAATGCTCAGTCCGGAAGGAAAGGTACGACATCTCATTCTGTCTGAGCAGGGCTTCAGTTCAATAAGAGGTGAAGAGGCTCAGTGCTTTGGCATCATGCAGGCCTGGGACAAGGCTAAAGAGAATCCTTATGTAGAAGCCTTTTTACTCAGTCGTCTTGTTGATGCACCTACAGAGGTTGTACAAGGGTATGCATTTGGACTTTGGAACTCCAATGGTGCAACTGAAACTGCTACATCACGTAAGCAGAGCTGGTACTACTATCAGGCATTGAATTGAAGGACAGGATAATATAAGAAGTGCAGATAGTGGCGTTATCAGAAATTTAAAGGTATAAAGTTAAGCCGTTCAATGAATCTGATTCCGAAAAAATCGGAAAACTCATTGAACGGCTTATATTTTTGGCCCTTTTATCCGGAAAAGCCGGATAAAGCGAATGGGGTAAATATTATTTTGAGTCAGAATACCGTAAAAGATACTTTTCGGGTGAATTATAGCTAAAGAAAATCCTGTAAAATCAAAGCAGACCCTGTTTAACAAGCTTTTCAAACTCCTTCATCTCGTCAGTTACCCACTTATCTTTATGGAAGAAAATCTGTCTGTACATGGTCATATCAAAATCGATAGGTTTAACTTCTTTCAATTCTTTATTTTTGATTGATTCCTGAACCGAGAATGCCGGTAAAAATGTTACCCCCTTGTTTTCCTTAACAAGACGTATGAGTACTTCAGTGTTACCTGTTTCAAAGAAAGGTCTGATCTGCATACGGTCGGCTGCCAGATCCTGTTCAAGTGCATATCTGTAGTTGGAATTTTGCTCTGTTAAGAAGAAAGGAAGCTTTATAAGCTCACTTATGTGAACCTGACCGGTTTTAGGGTCCTCGCCCGGGATATCGAGATCAGGGCTCGCTACAAATATAATAGGCTCAGGTTCTTCAAGGATCTTTATCCAGTTTGAATCATAAACTCGTCTGTCCAGAAAGTAGACTACATCTATGAGATTATGTTCAAGCATATCTGTAAGCTCCTTTGGAGAGCCGGTCTTTATCTCAAGAGTTATCTCGGGATGATTGTCATAGAAGTACTTAACTACGTTGGGAATCTTATAAGTAAGAAGTGACTCAAGTGATCCGATACGGAGCTTGTGTTCCTGCATCTGAGGATTGCCAAGGGCTGTATGAACATCATCAACGCGTCGCAGTATCTCATTGGCATATTGAAGAAACTCGCGTCCCGGTGGAGTCAGAACAACATGTCGTCCGACTCTGTCGAAAAACTTGGTATTGAACTCCTGCTCCAGCTGACGGATCTGTATAGTTACAGCAGCCTGTGTATATCCCAAAGCTTCAGCAGCTTTGCTGAAACTCTGCATCTCCACGATTTTAACAAAAGAATTGAGTTGTCTTATTTCCATATTGCCTCCATTCAAATACCTATGTAAGCAGGGAATAGTATAAATAAAAATAATTCATGTATCAATACATTAAATAAATATTTTTTATTAAAATGCAGAAAATCATAAAGCAGATTTTTGGGTATTGACGATATAGAATTCGGTGATAAAATAATAAAAAATTCAAAAAGGGATTCGGAATTAAGATGATTATACACATTAAATGGATGTTATAAATATTGAAAAGCACGCAAGGAGGGATTATTTCCTCCTAAGCGTGCTTTTTCTTTGTGCGGACTTAAAGGAAGAGGTTCGTAAGTATGAGATCTTAATGAGGATTCTGTCACACACAGGAAGGGGTTTTTATGAGCAAAGAGAAATTTAAGATTGGAGAAGAAGGGATCTACGATGCAAGGAAGCTTGGAAAGGGAAAGGTACTTGTCCTTGGATTCCAGCATATGTTCGCTATGTTCGGATCAACAGTACTTGTTCCGCTTCTTACAGGACTCAGCGTATCTACAACGCTTCTTTGGGCAGGACTTGGTACACTTTTGTTCCACCTTATCAGCAAGAAAAAGGTTCCGGCATTTCTCGGATCTTCTTTCGCTTTTCTTGCAGGCTATGCCGCAATAGCACCTAACGGGGAGCCGGAACTATTGAGATATGCATGCTTCGGTGTTGCATGTGCAGGTCTTGTATATCTGGTTCTTGCAGCAGCATTTAAGGCATTTGGTGAGTCAAAGGTTATGCATTTCTTCCCTCCTGTAGTTACAGGACCTATCATCATCGCTATAGGACTGAATCTTTCGAGATCTGCAATCGAGAACTGTGCAACCAACTGGCTCATAGCTCTCATCGCGATACTCATAGTTGTCGGATGTAACATATGGGGCCGCGGAATGGTTAAGATCATACCTATCCTCCTCGGAGTTATCGGATCATATGTTGCAGCAGCATTTTCGGGAGCTATCGATTTTTCACCCGTAAGAGAGGCAGCATGGTTCGGACTTCCGATGACTTATGACCATACAGTATTCTCACTTTTTACAGACGGTACACTGGATAAATCATTACTTTTAACTTCAGTTATTACAATTGTTCCGATAGCATTTGCAACAATGATGGAGCATATCGGAGATATATCAGCAATTTCATCAACAGTTGGTGCAAACTATATCAAGGATCCGGGTTTCCACAGAACACTTACAGGTGACGGTCTCGCTACAACTCTTGCTTCACTTTTCGGAGCACCTGCCAATACAACTTATGGTGAGAACACAGGTGTACTTACACTTACTAAGGTCTATGATCCTATGGTTATCCGTCTTGCTGCATGTATCGCCATCATCTTGAGCTTCTGCCCTAAGTTCGCGGCACTTATCGAGGTTATGCCTTCAGCTACTGTAGGCGGTATATCACTGGTTCTTTACGGTATGATTTCAGCAGTAGGTATCAGAAATGTTGTTGAGAGCAAGGTTGACTTCTCACAGACCAGAAATGTCATCATCGCAGCTCTCATCCTGGTACTTTCAATCGGAGTTAACTATTCCACTGCCGGTGCCATCATCATCCCAATTGGAGCTGTAACTATCAATTTATCAGGTATAGCAACCGGATCACTGGTTGGTATCTTCATGAATGCAATCCTACAGGGTAAGGAAAGTGCAGTCAGAAGAAGTAAGTCCAATATGTCCGGAACAGATTATGACATGTCTAAGGAAGGCGTTCCGGGAGTGGCTTGATACGTATTTCTACAAGTTAATATAAATAATCATTGGGACGGCTGTTATGGCCGTCCTATTTTGATATAATGTAGAATTAATAGAGATTAATAAAAAAAGTTTTTTAAGGGATTTGAAGTTGCCGCTCACAGGTGGTGTGCAGACAAGGAAGTGTATAACCTGAATATTAATCAGATAGACAGGAGTGTACGTTGGATAAAGATAGCAT
>DGVW01000055.1:690-2642 GCA_002396005.1 Oribacterium sp. UBA4274 | reverse complement strand
ATAAATATGATACATGGTGCTGCTGCCTGAGCCTGTCTGAAAAGATCACGTACTCTTGATGCACCTACACCTACAAACATTTCTACAAAATCTGAACCTGAAAGTGAGAAGAATGGAACTCCTGCTTCACCTGCTACTGCCTTGGCAAGAAGAGTCTTACCTGTTCCTGGAGGTCCTACTAAAAGGGCACCCTTTGGAAGTTTAGCACCGATTCTTGTATACTTAGATGGATTATGAAGGAAATCTACAAGCTCTGCTACAGATTCCTTTGCTTCCTCTTCACCTGCTACATCTGCAAAGGTAACACCGGTCTTCTTTTCCATGTACACCTTGGCATTTGATTTTCCAACACTACCGAACATTCCACCGCCCTTATTCATCATCTTTAAGACGAAGTAAAAGGCAATGTATACCATTATAAGCGGAAGTATGTATGTAAGGAAGATTTCAAGTATTGATATTTCCTTGGTTGCGTAGGTTGCCTTATACATAATTCCCGACTTCTGGCAGCGCTCCTGCAGCTTGTCATCCGGAAAATATCCGGTATAATACGTCTGATGCGCCAGGGCAGCTGTTGTACCCTCTGCCGGAGTAATAAGTATCCTATGATCTGTGATAGAAACCTCTATTTTTGAAATTATATTTTCGCCTTTTTCCTGTTTTTCAAGCTGACCAATGAACTCATTATAATTAATTTCGATCATTGTTCTTTCCTTGATCTTAGTTTGTATATAGGAAAATAACATTACTACAACAAGAGCTAATACCAGGCATAGTATCATTCCACCGAAGGATTTCGATCCTCCATTCTTATTGTCCTTTTTCTCGTTATCGTCCATCCATTCTTCCTTTCTTTCTCTTTTTTATTCATTTTTCTCAGGCTGTTTTCCCGCTACCGTCGAACAATAGCTGCAGGCCGCCTTGATAAAACCTGCAAAAAGTGGATGTGGCTTATTAGGTCTTGACTTAAACTCAGGATGTGCCTGAGTCGCAACGAACCAAGGATGATCTTTAATTTCACACATTTCAACGATATGACCATCCGGAGATAATCCTGAAAGAATCATTCCGCCCGAAATGAGTGCCTCTCTATAATCATTATTTACTTCATATCTATGACGGTGACGCTCTGATATTTTCTCGGAACCATATATTTCATAGGCCTTGCTTCCCTTTTGTATTTTGCAAGGATAAGCGCCAAGTCTCAAGGTTCCTCCAAGATCTGTAACACCGTTCTGGTCTGGCATGATATGAATTACCGGATGAGTTGTATCTGGATTTATTTCTGCAGTATGAGCATCAGCATAGCCTAATACATGGCGTGCAAATTCTACAATGGCCATCTGCATTCCAAGGCATATTCCAAGATATGGAAGCTTATGCTCTCTTGCATATTGAACTGCAGTAATCATGCCCTCGATTCCTCTGTCACCAAAGCCTCCTGGCACTATGATTCCTGAAACATCTCCTAATAAATCATCCACAGACTCTGCTGTTACTGTCTCTGATGGAACCCATTTGATTTCTACATCTGCACGGTTTGCAATTCCGCCATGCTTTAGAGCCTCAACCACACTTATATAAGCATCGTGAAGAGCTGTATACTTTCCTACTAAGGCTATTTTCACCTTACGCTCTGGATTCTTGAGGCTTCTTACCATATCTTCCCAGTCTGAGAGATCTGGCTTTGGACATTCAATATTTAAGGATTCACATACTACATCTGCAAGGTGCTCTCTCTCCATAATAAGAGGAATCTCGTATAAAGTTGGAGCATCTATGTTCTGAAGTACATGAGATACTGGAATATTACAGAAAAGAGAAATCTTTTCCTTTATTCCTGGCTCAAGCGGATATTCGGTACGTGCAACTATTATATCTGGCTGGATACCGATTCCCTGCAATTCTTTTACACTCTGCTGAGTAGGCTTTGTCTTCATTTCTCCTGACAT
>DGVW01000055.1:0-586 GCA_002396005.1 Oribacterium sp. UBA4274 | reverse complement strand
AACTGTCTGATTGACTCAAGGAAAGGCTGAGATTCAATATCTCCAACAGTTCCTCCTACTTCTATTATGGCAATGTGCTCTTTTCCGTCACCATCCGGATCCTCCGGATTTTCCGGTTTATAAAATCTATCCTTGATTTCATTAGTTATATGTGGAATTACCTGTACAGTATGTCCTCCAAAATCACCATGGCGCTCTTTATTAAGCACTGACCAGTATACTTTTCCCGAGGTAACATTCGAATTCTTTGTCAGGCTCTCGTCAATAAATCTTTCGTAATGACCAAGGTCAAGATCTGTTTCTGTGCCATCGTCTGTAACAAAAACCTCACCATGCTGTATTGGATTCATTGTTCCCGGATCTACATTGAGATACGGATCGAACTTCTGCATTGTAACATGATAGCCACGCGCCTTTAATAATCTTCCAAGGGCTGCAGCCGTAATTCCTTTTCCAAGTCCTGAAACAACACCACCTGTAACAAACACATACTTAACGTTCATCAAATTTTCCTCACTTTCAAATCGCTTTTCCCTATATTCCGATCCGATCTAGCTATCTAGATTATGGTTGTGAGCCCCATTTA
>DGVW01000030.1 GCA_002396005.1 Oribacterium sp. UBA4274 | reverse complement strand
TAAAATATTATTGAAATTGACACTATAGTTATAAAATTTATATTATAATAAATATGCTGGTCAGCTATACATTACGTGCATATATGAGGAATGTACAAAGCCCTGTATCATATGTTTATATAGAGGATAAATAGATGAAAAGAGACTTCACACCACAATTTTTTAAACGCATAATTATTGTTTGTCCCATCATCATTATACTGATGTGTATTGTTCAGATGATATATCTGAAACATTTCAATTCCCGGGAATATGTTATCAAGGGGGCTGATTCTGCTTCTGAAGTCTACATGGATATCGACAACAGAGGAGACAGCACCAGCGTATGGCTGAAAAGAGATTTTCTTTTCAAAGGAAAGAAAGTCGATCTTACAGGAGAAACTGTTGATGGTGTTTTTTATAATGATTCTGACGACCTCATTGATAACTGGTTTATGCGTATCAATATAAATGGAGATTGTTATGTAAACAATGCCTGGTGCGGTCTGGTTGAGGTACACCAGTTTGTAGGAACAGAAAACGAGGCTGTTCAGACACTGGATCTCAGAAATTATTCGCTTGATGATGTTAAACTTAAGTACGAGTATGACGGAGATTTGCTGATTCCACTTCAAAAAGGCGATTTTATTTATTATTATCCTTCTCAAAAAGACAACGAGATACCGATAAACAAAAAATCGCAATTGACCATGGGCATGATTTTTTATCATGTCGGTGAGCTGGATCTGTCAGATTACGAAATTAATTATACTTTCTACAGATATTTTACCCAGGGAAAGTTATTTTATCCTATCCTTCTGTTACTCATTTTTTGGGTCATTCATATCATGATGTACTATTTTACATTAAAGATTTATGAGGATGCCCAGCGTGAATTGGAGCTGAAGAAGTCGGGTATATCCAGTATGTCGGATATGTATAATACTATCTACATCGTTGATCTGGTAAAAAATGAAATCGTTTCTGTTGTTGCTGAAGAAGTCTCTGAGTTAAAGAGACCTGAGAATATCGGAGCGGATGAACAGCTCAAAAATCTTTTTGAAATTGATTCAACAGAGGCCTTTAAGGATCTTGTGTTGGAATTTTGCGATCTGTCAACTCTGAGGGATCGTATGGGAGACAGTAACAATATTGCATGTGAGTATATCAGTAAGAAACGTGGATGGTGCCGAATCAGATTCTTTGCCATGGATTATGTTGAGGGACGCCCTGTTGATAATGTTATCTTCACGCTTCAGGTTATCGACAATGAAAAGAAAGAGGTAGAAGAAATAACACATAAGGTCGCAAGAATTGAGACCGAGAGAAAAGAGTTGAATCTGTTTTTCCGTTTGGCTTCCAATGAGATTATCAGTCCTCTTAATGAAGTTATGAAGATCAATCAGAGTGTGATCGATGAGCATGAGGATGATTCTGTCGGAGAACGCATACGGAAGTCCAATGTTGAAACCGGAAGAGTATCTGAACTGCTTCGGGATGTTGTTGAGTATGCTTCATTGGAATCCAGTGAACTGAGTGTCAAAAAATCAGAATACTTATTCCGGGACATAGTTGATGATATAGATAACGAGATAAAGCCTTTGGTAGAGCAGGGCAGGATTACATACACTAAAAATATAAGTCAGGGAATATCTGAAAGATTGTATGGAGATAAGCAGTATATCGTCCGTTGTCTCAGGACTCTGCTTCGCTGCAGATTGGATTCGATAGATAGCGGAGAGGTAACCTTTTCTGCTTTTTCCAAGAAACATGACGGGATGGAACATCTGCTTTTTTCACTCAAGGATAACGGCTCTAAGGATACTCTTGAGTCCATAAAACTGAGATACAGACTTGTGGATGGCATACTGAAGCTTATGGGCTCCGAACTCCACAGCATAAGTGATGAAGAAAACGGTATTGAGAATTACTTTGAGATAGAACAGGAAGTTAGGGAGTAAACATGTTTGCAATTGCTTATGGTATAGCCCTCTTAGTTTCCATATTTGTCTGGCTGTATATTGCGGTAAAACAATATGATAAGGTGGATCCTTATTGTTATGCCGTTTTTATTTTGGTGCCTTTTGTTTTACTTGGTTATTGGATCAAATACAGTGCCAAAAGTTCGGAAGCGGTGATCGTAAGTATATGTATGACATATGCAGAAAGTACGATCCTGCTTACGATACTTATGTTTGCGATGCTCAGAACTATCGGTATCAGACCAAGGATGTGGGTAAAACTCATCGGATATGGGCTGGCATTTGCTCATCTTTATCTGGTATGGGTAAACATAGACAGTGGTATGTATTATAAATCAGTAACAGTGGTGCGTACTATAGAAGGAACAATCTCCGAAATAGTAGCCGGTCCATATTTAGTGGCACATGTCATATATCTGGGACTGATGTTTGCAGCCATTATAGGCATCCTGATTATTGCCTATCTGAAAGACGGAACTTATTCGAGGAAAACGCTCAATCTTTATTCATCGGCAGTATCTCTCGGGTTTGTTCTCTATGCGGCAGAGTGTTTCGGCGATATTAATTTCACGCTTCGTCCTTTTCTATATGTTATCTGTGATGTATTTCTTGCATACAATTATGACAGAGTACTTGCCCACGATATATCTGCCATCATATCTTCACAGCAAAGTGAACAGTCCGCCAGAGGATATGTGATTATTGATTTTAATAAACATTTTCTGAGCTGCAACCAAAAGGCATACGAGTTTTGGCCTGAGTTAAAAAATCAAAGAGTTGATGAATATCTGCAGGATGGCAGTGAAGTGGCCAGAATGCTGTACGCGATCATACTCTCACATGATAAACAGGGTATCAAGACCAAGAAGTATAAAAAGGATGGGATGACCTGTGTCGCAGACATAGAAACCTTTACCGTCAGTGCCAAAGGACCTAGCAGAGGTTACATCATTGATATACGTGATGCTTCGGAAGAACAGAGGGTTTTGGATCTGATGCAATCATATAACGATTCGTTAAATGAGCAGGTTGTATCAGCTACGGAAAATATCAGAAATATTCAGAATAAAATTGTTTCCGGTATGGCCGGTATGATAGAAAACCGTGACAACAATACCGGCGGTCATGTAAGAAGAACCAGTGACATCATTAAGATCCTTATCGATGAGATACGCCGACAGGGTACCATGCCTATCGATGAAACTTTCGGTAATGATATAGTAAGAGCTGCGCCGATGCATGATCTGGGCAAGATCATCGTTGAAAACAGTATACTCAACAAGCCGGGTAAGCTTACTGATGAAGAGTATGAGATCATGAAGATGCATTCCACCAAGAGCGGAGAGATGGTTATGATACTGCTGGATGGTGTAGAAGAGGAGCATTTTGTGAAAACAGCCTATCATGTTGCAAGATTCCATCATGAGAGATGGGACGGTAGAGGATATCCGGAACATCTTGTAGGCACCATGATTCCGATAGAGGCAAGAATCATGGCTATAGTTGATGTCTATGATGCACTGGTCAGCAAGAGAAGCTATAAAGCGCCGATGAGCTTTGAAAAGGCATCAGCTATCATGTGTGAAGGCATGGGTACACAGTTTGACCCTAATATGCGGGCTGCTTTTCTGGGATGCAGAGAAAAGCTGGAAGATTACTACAGACAGCATAATGAGAATCAGAAATGAGTGGTTTTATGATAGGAGTTATCCGGATATCAGTTGTCTTGTACTTGCATATTTAATTGACAGTTTATGAAGAAAAGGTTAGATTATAAAAATCATTAGTTTTTTTACAGATTTCCGGGTGCAGCTTAAAGGACTGCATTCGGAATTCGTTGTATTTGATGAATATATAGAAAAGGAAGAACTAACAAGTGGCTAAAGTTATAGTGGGCATGTCCGGCGGCGTTGACAGCGCCGTAACGGCTTATTTGTTAAAACTGGCAGGATATGATGTCATCGGAGTAACGATTCGTACATGGGTTTCATCAGACGGAAAGGAGAGTCGCTGCTGTGAGATAGATGATGCAAGGAAGGTATCATTTAAACTTGGTATACCTTACTATGTATCTAATTGTATAGCAGATTTCCGTGATCATATTACAAAGCCGTTTATAGAGGATTATCTGCATGGGTATACACCTAACCCGTGTGTGTGGTGCAACAAGTTCATCAAGTGGGATAAGATGCTTTACTCTACAGATGTTTACGATGCAGATTATGTGGCAACGGGACATTATGCCAAAATCGTTAAGAAGGAGAATGGACGTTATACTGTTCAGAAAGCGGATTATGCAGCCAAGGATCAGACTTATATGCTGTACAGACTTACACAGGATCAGCTTGCACGAACCATCATGCCACTTGGAAAACTCAGTAAGGATGAGGTTCGTGAGATTGCCAGAAAGGCAGAGCTTCCGGTGGCCGAGAAGGCTGACTCACAGGAGATATGTTTCGTGACAGACGGAAATTATGCAGACTACATATTGGATAATGCTGAGTCGGATATTCCCGGTGAAGGCTTTTTTGTAGATGAAGATGGCAATGTTCTGGGAAAGCATAAGGGCATAATTCATTATACTGTTGGACAGCGTAAGGGACTTGGAATCGCTCTGGGACGTCCTGCATATGTAAAAAAGATTGATGCTGAAAAAAATATAGTGGTTATTGGAGATGAAAAGTCACTGTATAACACAGAGATCATATGCAAGGATCTGAACTTTATGAGTATTCCGGATCTGAATCCGGGGGAGAAGGTCACATGTACCGTAAAGGTACGTTACCACCATGCCGGACAGTCTGCAGAGGTGGAGATGCTTGAGTCAGGCAAAGCCAGGATTACTTTTGCTGAACCTGTACGAGCTGCATCACCGGGACAGTCTGCTGTTTTTTATGATGATGACAATTGCGTAGTGGGTGGTGGAATCATCGATACGGTTCTATGATTAAAGATATATACCATTTGATATTATATTTTGTAGTATTTTAATCGATAGAATACTATATAGTGTTCACATAGTAGAGATTTGACACTGAGATTACCATTATGGCGTTTTATGGTAAGTATTAGGAGATTATATGAAACAGTTTCAAATATCATTTAATAGTTCGGAAGATTCTATTAAATCTTTGTGTGAATTAAAGAAGTTGGTATCATCTGAAGATGAAAAGAAGATGCTTCTTCAGGTGTTTAGTGCATCTATGGATAGAACTTCGGTTCAGGCTGTCATAGATAATATAAAGATGGAGTTTCCCGTAGCTGCATATGTAGGCTGTTCCACCTGCGGCAATATATTCCGTGGAGATCTGAGTCCTGATGACTATGTTGTAACATGTACCGTGCTGGAAGCTGATTCGGCAAGGGTGGCTGCAAAGCAGTTCCGGCTGGACAAAGATAATGTTGATATCGTTATACCTGAAGTAGTTAAATTTGCCAATGATAATGAATGGGTGAAGATGATCATGCTGTATACTACAGTGTGGAAGTCATCCATGACAAGTCTTTGCAGTGAACTGGATAACTTACGTCCTGATATTAAGATACTTGGCGGCGGAGCGTTTAATTCTGCATTGGATATAGATTCTTCCTTTGTTTTTTCAAAAGACGGAGAAGTAGCGGGTCATAGTATAGTTTTTGCATTTCTGGGAGGGGACGGACTTGTAATCAATACAAGGTATATTTCCGGGTGGAAGCCTCTCGGCAGAGAAATGAGCATTACCAAGGCTGAGGGTAACGTTCTTCAGGAAATTGATGGTGTTAAAGCGTTTGAAACCTACAGAAAGTATCTGCAGATTGAAAATGACGATAACTTTATGTTCAATACAATTGAATTTCCATATATGATTAGATCCAATGGCATAGAAATCCTGAGACATCCGCAGGCTTGCCTTAAGGACGGTTCCCTTGTTATGGCTTCAGATGTTGAAAGTGCAGGAAAGATACGCCTGGCCTATGGTGATCCGGAAACAATCATGGAAAGTGTTTTTCATAATCTTTGTGAAATCCGTGACGAGGATCCTGATGCGATTATGATATTTTCCTGCGCCGGCAGAAAAGCTTTTTGGGGAAACTTGAGAATCGGTGATGAAACTAAAGAGTTTGAATGTATAGCTCCTTCTGCGGGATTCTATACATTAAGTGAGTTTTTAAGAACTGACGAGCATATGAACCAACATAACCTGACTCTTGTTGTGGCCTCTGTAAAGGAAATCATACCGGGCAGGGAGAGGAAGAAGAAAGATGTTCAGTTTAGCTTTGTTCAGGATGGCAGAAAATTGTCTACTATAGAGAGACTTGCAAATTTTATTGATAAAGCTACAAGACAGCTTGAAAAGGCCAATTTACAACTTTCGGATATGAATCAGAGATTACAGGACATGGCCATTACAGATGGTCTGACCATGCTCTATAATCGTTCAGAGATACAGGGCAGGATCACTACAAGCACCAGACTAAATTCAGAAGATGTTCTGTCACTTATTATGTTGGATATAGATGATTTTAAGAAGGTCAATGACACTTACGGGCATGCTGAGGGTGACTTGGTCATAAAGGGTATTTCTGAAGTTATAAGAACTAAGACGGCTTCTGTGTCGTATGCCTCAGCCGGAAGATGGGGCGGTGAGGAATTTATGGTCATGCTGCCTCATAAAAGCGAGGATGAAGCCTTTATAATAGCTGAGTCTATAAGAGAAGCTTTTGAAGAAAAGGAATTTGAGCTTTCAGGGCACCATACAGTCAGTGTCGGTGTAACAGAAAGAAAAGGCGATGAGGATGGAGATACTTTAGTCAGCAGAGTTGATAAGGCATTGTATGATGCCAAGAAAAAAGGAAAGAACAGAACAGTCAGACTCTGATGTTGATGTAAGCGAGAAGTTCCGGGAAAAGCGTATATGTGAAATATTAAATCCCTCTCTTTGGCAGATGCCAAGGAGAGGGATTTTTACTGCAGATTTATGTACTGTAACTGCTGTGAATTTATGCTTCTTCACCGAGATAGATGTGCTGTGGAAGTCCGCCTACGAAGATAGGTGTAAGTTCAGCCTGGATAAGCGGGAATGCATAATCTATAAATTCCTGCTTCATCTGAGTATGGTCTTCATTTACCCACTCAAGAGGAACCTTCTTCTCGAGGTTTGCTATCTCTGAAATCGGGTGAAGCTCGGTTGTACACTGGTAAGGGGCATTGGAGATTCTCTTGAGAGCAACCATCTCACCTGTGTGTCCTTCAAATGCGGCCTTAACTGCGGCACCACCTACCTGATAAGCTTCTGTGATATCTGTACGGCTTGTGAGATGTCCGGCACAACGCTGTAATGTTGAAAGCTCGATACAACGTGTCTTAGTATCCATAGCTCTGGCAACAGTATTGGCAAGGAATCTGGCTGTTCCTGTCAGCGCCTTATGTCCGAATGCATCAACGGCATGTACATCATCTGATAACTCACATACATAACGACCATCCTCAAGCTTTACACCCTCAGATACGGCGATAACTATACTGCTCTTTTTCTCTTGCATCTTACGAACTTTTTCTACGAAACGATCTACATTGAAAGGAACCTCAGGAAGACAGATCATGTCTACACCCTCACAGTCGTTGCCCTTGGCAAGAGCTGCGGCAGCAGTAAGCCATCCGGCGTTACGTCCCATGATTTCCACGATGGTTACATACTTTGTGCCGTAAACTGTGGCGTCTCTGATTATTTCCTTCATTACAACGCCGATGTACTTGGCAGCTGAGCCATAACCCGGAGTATGGTCGGTAACTGTCAGGTCGTTGTCGATGGTTTTAGGAACACCGATAAATCGGATATCACTTCCGATCTGTTTTCCATAGGCTGCAAGCTTGTTGATGGTATCCATACTGTCATTACCGCCTATGTAAAAGAAAAATCCGATATTAAGCTCCTGAAGTCTCCTGATGATATCATCGTATACTTCATTTGCACCCTCAGCATCAAGAGCCGGCAGCTTATATCTGCAGCTTCCGAGGTAGCTGGAAGGTGTACGCTTCAAGAGCTCAATGTCTATGGCTTTTTTGAAAGTGGCTGTCATGTCAACATATCTGCCCTCCAAGAAGCCCTGTATACCGTTGCACATGCCGTACACATGCTCGGCTCCGCGATTCTTTGCTGCTTCAAAAACACCTGCCAGTGATGAATTGATTACAGAGGTAGGACCTCCGGACTGTCCAACTATTGCGTTCTTCATAACTCTCCTTTGCTCACAAGAAAATTTTTTCTATTTTGTATTAATGATAGCGCTTACACAGAAAAAACCTATGGTAAAATTCGACAAAAATATTACGCAAATCATACAAATGTAAGTGTTTACATAAATTCCGGACTTAGCTTTATTTAATATTTTCGTGAGATTATTTATATAATTTAGAAAGTCTTTCGACATATAAGTATGAATAAAAACAAATTACTAATAAAGCTTGAAAATGTGGGCAAGATTTATAGAAATGGGCAGATCGTCTATGAAGCTCTTCATGATGTTAATCTTGAAATCATGGAGGGTGAGTTGGTCGTTATACTGGGACCCAGTGGATCCGGTAAAAGTACTCTCCTTAACCTGATAGGAGGTTTGGATGCGGCAACAGGAGGAGCCATTCATTTTGGTGGAGAGGACATAACCGGTTTCAGTGACAGAAAGCTGGGACAGTTCAGAGCCAAGGATGTGGGCATCATTTTCCAGTTCTATAATCTGGTACCGTCTCTTACGGCATATGAGAATGTAGATCTGATGAGAGATCTTGGTGTAGAGATTATGGATCCTCTGGAAGCTCTCGGAATGGTTGGGCTCGCCGACAAAAAGAATCATTTCCCTTCACAGATGTCCGGAGGACAGCAGCAGAGAATTGCCATTGCCAGAGCCATAGCTAAAAGACCGAGACTTTTACTGTGCGATGAACCAACCGGTGCACTTGATACCAATACAGGACGAGATGTACTTAAGTTATTGCAGGATCAGAGCAGAGTTCAGGGCAGGACTGTAGTTATGGTTACTCATAATGCTTTGTTTGCGGAAATTGCGGATAAAGTTATCATGGTAAAAAACGGTACAGTTGCTGAAGTGGTTGTAAACGATGCACCAAAGGATGCATTGGAATTAAATTGGTAAAAAATTATGACAAAAAATTTTGTTATCAAACTTATCAGAGACCTGAAAGCCAATTTTGTTCAGTTCCTGGCTATATTTGTCATGTGCTTTTTTGCCATGTTTATGATGGAGTCTTTTGACTCTATAGTTTCCGGTCTTGGCAATTCCACGGATGAGTATCTGAGAGATACCAATTTCATGGATATGAATATATCGTCCGCCGGATTTTCCAGAGAGGATCTGCAGACTGTTAAAAGTATTCCGGCGGTCAAGGATGCTGAATTCAGGTATACAACAAACGGAAAAGTCCGTTTGAATGGTGAAGAACTAAAGCTTGAGTTCAATTTTATAGAATCCAATAATATCTCCAGAATGATTGTCTCGAAGGGTATACCATTTGAAAGAGATACACAGGGAATCTGGATAGACAGATATTTTTCCGAGAGGCAGGGAATTGAATTAGGAGAGAAGCTTACTCTGATTTGTGATGGAGTTGAATTCGATGAAACCGTTGTAGGTATCATCGAAAATCCGGATCATATGTATTTTATGATCGACAGTACCTATATTGAGCCGGATGTCGGTGCCTATGGATATGCATTTTTGGATTCCGGTGAGTATCCGGGCGGAGAGCTCAGGTTTGACAGAATTTATGTAGATATTGAAAATGTCACAAATCAGTTCGAGCTTACTGAGGCTGAAAAGAAAGAAACAGAAGATCTTAAACTTGTGATAAAAGACAAGTTTTCAGGTTTGGATGTAGAATGCGTTTCAAAAAAAGACGATGAAGGACATGATTCCTTACATACGGATCTGGACTCAGATGAAATTCTGGGGATAGTATTCCCTAGTCTTTTTATTTCCATAGCGCTTCTTGGTATTGTTTCAACCATGACGAGACTTGTTCTTAAACAGAGGACAATAATCGGAACCTTCAAGGCTCTCGGATTCTCCAGCGAAGTAGTATTCATACACTATATAGCATATTCGGTGATCGTCTGCGTTCTTGGCTGTGTTCTCGGGGCGGTGGCAGGATGGTACACCCTTGGAACATACATATTTGCAATCATGAAGTTGTATTATTGCAATCCTTATGACAGGATGGAAGTATCTTCCAATGTCGTATTGATGATACTTGCAGTTGCACTTATGTCTGCCGGAACAAACTATATGTCCTGCAGAAAGCTCTTGTCGCTTAGAGCTTCTGAAATACTCCGACCTGCGCCGCCGGTTATGTCCGGAGCTGGGTTTATAGAAAAAACTTTTATCTGGAAAAAGTTGAGTTTTGCCACCAGATGGAATATCAGAGACATTAACAGAAACAGGGTCAGAACTGTTGCAGGTATACTTGGTGTTACTTTATGTACTGCTCTGATGTTTACGGCTTTCGGTATGGATGAACTGAACAAGGGCGTCAGAGACTGGAAGTATAACCGGTTGACTCCGTCAAACTACCAGATAGGTTTTGCCTATGGTACCGATTATAACACGGTATATGATTATTGCATGCGGTATAAGGGGCAAATGCTTCAAACGATAGAAACGGATGTTATGAAAGATGATCAAAAGAGGCTGTATTATGTGAATGTCGTTGACAAGGGCAATCTCTTACGTTTTCAGGATCCGGATGGCAATTTTATGGAACTGCCTAATGATGGTATTGCAGCCTGCTCCAGAGTTATGGAGGAATTGGGAGTAGAAAACGGAGACATTATAACTTTCAGACTTCCGGGCGTTAAGAAATATTTCAAAGGAAAAGTTTATAGTGTTTATAAGGTTCCGAGCGAACAGGGAATCGCCATGAAACGATCATATTTTGAGAGTATAGAAGGCGAGTTCCGACCGAATGTGGTCTATACCAACATGACGGTTCCCAAAAAATTCGTTACGGAAAGGCCGGAGATTATCAGTGTATTTTCAAAGGAAGAATACATAAGATCGATGAAGTTGAAAAGTGCAAGCACCGAACAGGAAGTTTATTATGTTATGGTTATCGCTGTACTTTTGGGAATTGTTGTTATGTATAATCTGGGTATTTTGTCCTTTGTTGAAAAAGTAAGAGAGGTGGCAACTCTCAAGGTTTTGGGATTTTCTTCAGGAAACATCCGTTGGATACTAAATCAGCAGAACTTAATCGTCGATGGTTTGGGAACTTTGTTTGGACTCTTGTTGGGTAAGAAAATCCTTGTTTTCACGATGGAGAATGTTGATTACTCATCGGATTTTATCTATAAGGTGAGCATAGTTCCGTATCTTTTGGCGTTTATGGTTTCTTTTGTCTTGTCCGGAGTAGTTAATTCCGTCATATCTTCGAGAGTGAAGAGCATAAACATGGTTGAAGCCCTGAAAGGAGTAGAGTGATGATTAAATATGTAAAAAGGGTTGTATTAGGGTTGATCATCATTGGCGCCATAGCCGGAGGAGTATGGTACTGCATGCAGCCGGAAACTCTTATAGTTGTGGTAGCAGGGAAGAATACGATATCACCTGAAGTAAATGGTACAGGAAGAGTGTCCGGAAACAAATCCACTACTGTGTACGCTGATGTTACCGGAGTTGTTGACTCAAGAAACGTTCAGGTCGGTGACAGAGTATCCGTAGGTGATAAGCTTGTTGACTATGTTGTGGATTCTCATGAACGGCAGGCGCAGTATGCCAAGACAGAAGCTGAATACAGCAAGCTGATTCTGGATGCTGATAAGAGCAAAAAGGCAAAGTATGAGAAAATGATGAATGATGCTACTGCTCAGATCAACAATTGTGCCATGACTTATACATCATTGGAACAGGAAATGCGGAAGCTCAGCAATGAAACCTACAAGGAGGATCGTTTTATTACACAGAGCTTGAAGGAGTACGAATCTGATGAGTTGAAGCTCCAGGCAAGAATAGCGGAAAAGCAGCAGGATCTGGCTCAGGTGGAAGTAGAACTCAAGAAAATCGAGCTCCTGTCAGAGGATGAGTACGATGATAACGATCGAGAAAGCAGCAGAAAAAACAGGATTGATAAAAAGGTAGATAAGGCTACCGATCTTCATGAACAGATCGTAAAGCTTCAGAGAGAGCTGTCTGATATTCAGGTAGACAAGCTGACACTTCCTGTAGAAGGCATGAATCCTGAAAATCACGAGAAGTATCTGGAACTTCAGGCCAACATGGAAACAGTTCTGAAAATCTGGAATGAAGCAAAGAGTCAGAAGGAATTTGCTCAGACCATGCTTTTGAGTAATGGAGACATTTACGGCAGAGAACAGCAGGTTATGCTGTATGATCAGAATCTCGCCAATGTTGAAAAGGAACTTAACAAAGCAAAAGCCGGAACATCGGCAACAAGTGACGGAATAGTTACTGCCTGCTATGTGGACAAGGGTGCTGCTGTAGAGAAAGGTGCGCCTATGGTTGTTATCGAAACCGATGATGACTATGTTGTCAAAATGAAGGTTTCAAAATATGATGTGGCTTCTATTAAAGAAGGGCAGATGGCTGAGATAAGAATAGGAGATAAGGTCTATAGCGGCAAGGTTTCAAAGATTCAGCAGACGGCTGAAAATGATGCAAGCGGAAAGGCTAAGGCTGTTGTCGAGATCAAGATTGATACTACTGACAAATTGATTGTCGGTCTGGAAGCAGATGTTACATTAAAGCTTGATGAGGAAGCAGATGCTCTGAGTATTCCACTGGGATGCGTATATGACGACGATAATGGTTCATATATTTATGTACTGGAGGATGGTATCGTCACAAAGAAGTATGTTGAAACAGGAGTCAGTGATAATGATATGATAGCGGTCAGCGGTATATCTGTCGGTGATCATGTAATCATGGATCCTCAGGTAATCGAATATGTTGGCGAAGAAGTCAAGGAAGTGATCTATGAACAGTAATGTTTTATTCTGACAACATATAATTATTGCTTTGAATGTAAAAGGCGTAGCAGCTGCTACGCCTTTTTGGTACATTATTCTTAAAAACGTAAGAGGGGGTATGATGAGGATTATTAAGAGGAAAAAGATAAAGAAAAGAAAAATTGATGTCAGTAGTTTTGATACTACTAAAACTATAGCTGTTAGCTTTCTGTCGGCAATTCTGATTGGAACGTTGCTGCTCCTTCTGCCATGGGCAACTGCAGCAGGAGAAAGAACAAGCATCCTGACAGCGTTGTTTACTTCAACTACTTCTGTTTGTATAACCGGACTTGTGGTGGTCGATACATTCTCTCACTGGACATTGTTCGGGCAGATCATCATATTGATTCTGATTCAGATCGGAGGTATCGGAGTAGTATGTATATCTGCCATTATGATTGTGCTTCTGGGGCGGGGGCTGTCTCTGAAAGCCCGTGTGCTTATGATGGATTCCTTTAATCTGGATTCCACCAAGGGAGTAGTACGATTCTGTCAGAGAGTGGTGGCGGCAATATTTGTCGTTGAGGCTATTGGCGCTGTGCTTTCAGCTTTTGTATTTGTGCCGATTTATGGCTTGAAGGGTTTATATTATGCAGTATTTCATTCAATATCGGCCTTTTGCAATGCAGGCATCGATGTGATAGGATCTGACAGCTTATGCAGCTTTAATCAGAATGCTATGCTGCTGGGGATCACCATGTTTCTTATAGTGCTTGGCGGCCTCGGTTTCGTTGTCTGGTTCGATATCATTAAATTTGTAAAAAACTATTACTTGCGTAAAAGAGACAGCACAGTAGTGGTCAGGCTCAATGAGCATAGCCGCCTTGTTCTGTGTCTGACCGCATCGTTTATTCTGGCGGGAACAGTGCTGACATTTCTGGGTGAATATAGCAACCCGGAAACAATCGGACAGATGTCCTTTAAAGGAAAGATACTGAACAGCCTGTTTCAGTCTGTTACCTACAGAACGGCGGGCTTTGCGGCGGTTCCACAGGACAAGCTGAGAGAATCAACATCTTTAATAGGACTTATGTTTATGTTTGTAGGTGGATCACCTGTGGGTACGGCAGGCGGCGTAAAGACAGTGACATTTTTTGCACTTATACTTTACGGAATCAGTTCTATGAAGAGTAACATAAAGCCGGTGGTCTTCAACAGGTCTTTCTCCTTTGAGACCATACATCGTGCTTTGGCGATTATTATTATCAGCTTTATGACAACTATGGTACTGAGTATCCTTTTGATGTTTGCTGATGAAGATATATCAACTATTGATGCGCTGTACGAGACCTTCAGCGCTACCGGAACAGTAGGACTGTCCAGAAATCTTACATCATCTCTCAACTGTGCCGGCAGGATCATTATCATAATAGGTATGTACCTCGGAAGGATAGGGCCGATATCACTTGTTATGCTATTCAGAAGAAAAAAGAAGCCAAATGAAGTTCTGAAATATGCAGAGGGAAAATTTTATATAGGATAGTTTGCAACTGTAGTTTATAAAATATATGTAATTGTGACTAAGAGAGGGGATATCTATGACAGATAAGAAAAAGGCGGTGGCAGTTCTGGGACTGGGCAGATTTGGAACCTATACAGTCAAGGAACTTTTTGAGAATGGGATGGATGTTTTGATAGCCGATAAACGCGAGGAAACTGTAAATCGTTTATCTGAATTTGCCGATATAGCTGTGACTTGTGATCTATCTGATCCTGATGCGGTGGAGAAGCTGGGACTGGGCAGCATGGGAACAGTTATAGTGGCTATGGGCTGCAGTATGGAGGCAAGCATCACTTGCACCATGATTGCCAAGGAGGCCGGAGTTCACAGAGTTATCGCCAAGGCGAGTTCTGAAAGAATGGGGAAGGTGCTAAAAAAAATCGGCGCCGACGAAATCATATTCCCTGAAAAGGAGATGGCAATTTTTATGGTGGACAACATCCTTAGGAAAGACAGGAAGAAAAGTGAAACAGCAGATTAGCAATTGATAAAACGGAAAATGTATCCAAAAGACAATGACATGATTTTTAATGGATTTTAAAAGGACTTTACAGACACGATTTAACACGAAAAATCGCTAAAATAATTTAAGTATAAGTGCCTGTAATTCAGCCGTTTTTGGGTAAATCATCAATTCAACGCGGTAAATACCTGATGTATGTTAGGTACGGACATTTGTATGTATAGGAGGAATAATGGACATAAATATCATTCATATAGTTTATAAAAATTAGTTATAAAATATGAGAAACTTAAATATATCAATCGGTTGAGTCGTGTTTGATCTCGTGTTATAATCTCGGAGCATATTAAATATTGACTCAAAGAATATAAAATTAATATATAAAATATATTTATCGATTTCCGAAAATCATTATTATCGATATGACATTATAAGAGAGGAAAATCAATATGGATTTTGAGAAGGTTAATGAAGAACTGATTTCTTTTTTGAATCATAGTCCCAATGCATTTTTTGCTGTAGACAATATGTGCAAGACACTTCTGGATGCCGGTCTTACCCGTGTATATGAAGGTATGCCTTGGAAGCTTGAAGCCGGAAAAGGATACTTTGTTACCAGAAATGATTCGGCGGTTATCGCATTTCGTATACCTAAGAAGGATTATACAGGATTTCAGATGATGGCAAGTCATTGCGATTCACCTGTTTTCAAGATCAAGTCTAACGCAGAGATCACTATCGACAATCAGTATGTAAAGCTCAATGTTGAGAAATACGGTGGTATGCTTTGTGCTCCTTGGCTGGACAGACCGCTTTCTGTTGCAGGAAGAATCATCATCAGGACTCAGGAGGGCATCGAAACAAGACTTGTAAATGTTGACCGTGATCTCATGATCATTCCAAATCTTGCTATACATATGAATCGTCAGGTTAATGACGGATATGCATTTAATGCGCAGGTTGATATGCTGCCTCTTTTCTGCGAGAAGGGTGAGGAAAAGGATGCATTCCTTAAGCTGATAGCACATGAGGCAGGCTGCGAGGTTTCAGATATCCTTGATACAGATCTTTTCTTATATAACCGTATGCCTGCAACTATGCTTGGACTTAATAAGGAGTTCATCGCAAGTGGAAGACTTGATGATCTGCAGTGTGCATTTGCATCACTTCAGGGATTTCTTCAGGCTGATCCTAAGGACTCGGTGGCAGTTCACTGTGTTTTTGATAACGAGGAAGTAGGTTCCGGTACAAAACAGGGCGCAGCAAGTACATTTCTCAAGGATACACTTCATCGTATAAACAGAAGTCTCGGCAGAACAGAGGATGATTATCTCATGAGCATAGCATCAAGCTTTCTGGTATCGGCTGATAATGCTCATGCAGTACATCCGAATCATCCTGAGAAGACAGACCCTACAAATCGTCCTTATATGAACAAGGGTATTGTTATTAAGTACAGTGCAAACCAGAAGTACACAACTGATGCTGTATCAGGGGCCATTATGCGCGCCGTCTGCGAGGAGGCTTCAGTTCCGTACCAGACATTTACAAACCGTTCCGATATGTTGGGAGGATCGACTCTCGGAAATATTTCACAGAGCCAGGTGGCACTTAATACTGTGGATATCGGACTTCCTCAGCTTGCCATGCATTCACCCTATGAAACAGCAGGTTCCAAAGACACTGCATATCTTGTGGAAGCAGCAAGAGTACTGTTCTCATCATCTGTAGAGGGAACAGGGGATGGAAATTATAAGCTTAAGTTCTAGTATATGTGGTTTGGCATATCACATGTACTAAACATATAGAAAGCATAAAATGAGGCTTTCGGTAAAAAAGCAAAGTATGAATCAGCTTTGCGAGAATAAAGGAGAGTTTTTGTTATGGATTCAAAACGTATTACATGGACGACTCTCGCGTTTATGGCATTTTCAACAGTATGGGGATTTGGAAATGTTCTTAACGGTTTCGTCTACTTCAATGGTATCCAGGTTATCTTCAGCTGGATTTTGATGTTTGCACTTTACTTCATTCCATATGCACTTATGGTTGGAGAGCTTGGCTCAGCATTTAAAGAGTCAGGCGGTGGAGTAAGCTCATGGATTTTAAAGACAACAGGCCCTAAGCTTGCTTACTATGCAGGCTGGACATATTGGGCATGTCATATTACATATATCGCCAGCAAGTCATCAGGTGGACTTAAGGCGCTCAGCTGGGCAGTATTCCGCAATGCTGAAACATATGATACATTCCCTACAATCGGTGTACAGCTTATTACATTTGCAATACTCCTTGTGTTCTGCTGGGTAGCCAGCCGCGGTCTTAATCCGCTCAAGAAGCTTGCAACTATTGCCGGATCAAGCATGTTCGTAATGTCTATCCTCTACATCATCATGATCTTTGGAGCACGTGCTATCAATCCGGGTGCTGATTATGTATCTATGGATTTCAGCATGAAGAGCCTCGTTCCACAGTTTGATGTTAAGTACTTTACATCCCTTTCTATTCTTGTTTTTGCTGTAGGCGGATGTGAGAAGATTTCACCTTATGTAAATAAGGTAGAGAATCCAAGTAAGGGATTCCCAAGAGCTATGATCACTCTTGCAATCATGGTCGTTGTATGTGCTATCCTTGGAACCATTGCCATGGGTATGATGTTTGATCCTGCAGTTATCAACGAATCTGAGGAGAGCTTCAACTCTTATGTTTCAAATGGTTCTTACTGGGCATTCCAGAAGCTCGGAGCTTACTATGGTATCGGCGATTCACTTCTGATCATCTATGCACTTTGCAATGTTGTCGGTCAGCTTTCAACACTTGTAATCAGTATCGATGCACCTCTTCGTATGCTTCTTGACAACGAGGATGCACAGGAGTTCATTCCTTCAGCTCTTCTCAAGAAGAATGAGTCCGGTGCCTATATAAATGGTATCAAGATGGTTGCAGTACTTTCGGGTGCTATCATCCTTATCCAGTCATTTGTTCCTGGTGCCGCAGTAGTTCTTAAGCAGCTTACAAAGCTCAATTCAGTTTGCATGCCTATGCGTTATCTTTGGGTATTTGCAGCTTACATCGCACTTCGTAAGGCCGGAGCCAAGTATGCTCCTGAGTATCGTTTTGTAAAGAACAATACAATTGCTCTTGTTGCCGGCGGATGGTGCTTCTTTGTAACAGCGGCTTGCTGCTTACTTGGTGTTTATGATGAAGATGCATTTACTATGTGCCTTAATATCGTTACTCCATGTGTACTTACTGCTCTTGGAGTGATTCTTCCTGTTATCAAGAAGAGAGAAGTTGCACAGAAGGAGCTTGCTGCTTCTAAGAACTGATACATAATTAACCATTCAGTGCGCAAAAATAAACATAATTAGAGCTGCCATGTGGCGGGACGGTATTTGTCCTGTCGCATGGCAGTTTTTTCTTGTTAAGCAAATACTATTTTTATATTTAAATGATCAATTATGGAAAGATTTTCAATTGTCATACTTATGTTCTTTGACATATTTGGAAGAAATAAACTGTAAAAAGCCTTATTATTGTAGAATATTTAACATGATTGACAGAAAAATATCACGAATTATTCAAAAAATTAACCCAATCTATGGAATTTTAGTTAAATATGCTCAAAATGGTCAAAAATGCACTTGATATAAGCAAATATGTGAACATTTATGCACATTATATTGTTAATATATACATATAAACGGCAATCAAAAAAACAAAATGATTGAGATTGCATAAAAAGTATCGGTTCGTGATTGAAACTGATATGTATCCTAATGTAAAAAACATCAACAAAATATATGATGTTAAAATGGAGGAAAATAGTTATGAAGAAAAGACTTGTATCAGCAGTTATGGCTGGAACCATGGTAGCTTCACTTGTTGCCTGCAGCCCATCACCAAGTGCACCGGCTACATCAGAGAGCAAAGCTCCTGAAACTACAGCTGCAGCACAGGATGCTCCTCAGGAGTCAACAGCTGCTTCTGCAGACATTTCATCAGAGGACGAGAACACACTTACTGTTTATGCATGGGATAAGAACTTTAACATTCCTGCACTCGAGGCAGCTGAGGCTGATTATCAGAAGAATGTTAATCCTGATTTCAAGCTTAATATCGTTGAGCAGTCACAGTCATCAGATGTTGAGAATGCAGTAACACTTGCAGGTTCAGCAGGAGACTACAGCACACTTCCTGATATCGTCCTTTTCCAGGATCACTACTTCAAGAAGTATGTTACAGATTTCCCTGATGCATGGGCAAGCTTTGATGGCGCTGACATCAACTGGGATGATTTCGGTGCTGAGAAGCTTTCATATTCAACAATTGATGGTGTTCATTATGGAATGCCTGTGGATAACGGAACAGTTATTTTCGCTTACAGAACTGATCTTCTTGAGCAGGCCGGATACACAATCGACGACATGAAGGGAATTTCATGGGACGAGTGGCTTGAAATCGGTAAGAAGGTATATGACACAACAGGCAAGTACCTCCTTTCTATGGATGGCGATGGCAATGATCTTCCATATATGATGCTTCAGGCTGAGGGTGTTTCACAGTTCAAGGATGGAGACATTAACCTCACAGAGAATGAGACATTCAAGAAGATTGTAGATGTTATTGTAAGAGGCGTTCAGGACAATGCAATCTATCTTGCAAACGACTGGTCAGATTATACAGATCAGACAATCGTAGGAGATATGGTTGCCGGCGTTATGAACGGTAACTGGATCATCCCTACAATCCAGCAGGTATCTGACAACAGTGGTAAGTGGGAGATTACAAGCATGCCTACACTTGAGGGCAACGGCAAGGAAGGTTTTGCTTCTAACGGTGGTTCTTCACTCTACATTACATCTAACTGCAAGAAGCTTGAGCTTGCTCAGGATTTCCTCGGAAAGACATTTGGCGCAGGTTCAACTGAGACTTATGATGCGGCTCTTAAGAATGGTGGCGTTATCACATGTTCAGCAACAGCAGGTAAGTCAGCAGTTTACAATGAGGGTGTCGAGTACTTCAACAACACACCTGTTTATGCTCAGATCGTTGAGATGAGCACACATGTTCCTGTAGTTGAGCAGAGTGATTATCACTATCCAACAAGAACACAGGTTGCTGCAGCTATCCAGAACATCATCAGCGGTGCTGATGCAGATGCTTCAATCAAGGATGCTGAAGATCAGGTTAGATTTGCAATGCAGGGATGATTTCGATTTAAAGAGTTGATTTTTCCCGGGCGGGGAGACGCCAAACCCTCCCCGCCCATTTTTTACGCAAAAATAGTTAGGCTCAGGAGGCACATTCATGAATTCAAAAAATAAAGAGACCAGTGTTCTTGCCAAGCAGCACCGCGCGGGGTGGTTTTTCCTGCTTCCGGCAACAATATTGATTTTTGTACTCAATTTCTATCCGATGTTCCAGGCATTTATCATCTCACTCAAAAAGGGATCGCCTGCAGCATTACAGTGGACAACACCGATTTTTAACAACTACACACGTATGTTCCAGGACAAGCTGTTTATCAGATCAGTAGGAAACACATTCCTGTACCTTCTTATACAGGTTCCTATCATGCTGATTCTTGCTATACTTCTCGCTCAGCTTCTCAATAATAAGGATTTAAAATTCCGTGGAATCTTCCGTACAATGGTATTTTTACCTTGTGCAACATCTCTGGTATCTTATGCATTGATTTTTAAATCTTTATTTGCAACACAGGGACTTATCAATTCTGTGCTTGTAAATCTCGGTATCTTCAAAGAGAATTTCAATTTCCTCGGTACTCCGTGGTCTGCCAAGATGGTTATCATCATAGCCCTCATTTGGAGATGGACAGGATACAACATGGTATTCTACCTTGCTGGTCTTCAGAATATCGAGTATTCAGTATATGAGGCAGCCAAGATTGACGGTGCCAATGGATGGGAGACTTTCTGGGGTATTACAGTTCCATTACTTCGTCCTGTAATCGTAATGACATTTATCATGTCCATAAACGGTACACTTCAGCTCTTTGATGAGTCAGTTAACCTTACAGGAGGCGGACCTGCAAACTCAACAATTACTATGTCTCACTATATCTACAACAACTCCTTCGGACAGGGTGTAGGTAATTTCGGATATTCCTCAGCACTTAGCTTTATAGTATTTATCATGGTTGCAGTTCTTGCATATATCAATTTGAAAGTAGGTGACAAGCGTGACTAAATCTAATGAAATCAAAGTTAATTCCTCTGCGATTCAGAGACGTCTTATACCAACATATATTTTCTTAACTATATGGTGCCTTTTTTCAGTATTTCCACTTTACTGGATGATCACTGCAGCAACCAATGCATCAATTGAAGTTGCAAGAGGAAAGATAGTATTCGGAACTTATGCAGCAACAAACTTTAAAAACCTTCTTGCTGCAGAGCCACTCTGGAAGTCACTGGCTAACTCCTTTAAGTATTCAATAGTACAGACAGTATTGTGTCTTTTCATCTGCTCACTTGCAGGTTATGGTTTCGAGCTTTATCACGACAAGACCAAGGATAAGCTTTTCGGAGTACTGCTTCTTGCCATGATGGTTCCTCAGGTAGCAACAATGATTCCTCTGTTCAGAATGGTATCTAATGCACATCTTCTGAACACTGTATGGGCATTTATCCTCCCATCTATTTCAACACCTTTTATGATCATGATGTTCAGACAGAATTCAAGAAACTTCCCTATCGACATCATGGAGGCGGCAAGACTGGATGGTCTTTCAGAGCTTGCAATCTTTTTCCGTATGTATCTTCCGGTAATGAAGTCAACATATGCTGCAGCTGCAGTTATCAGCTTTATGAATGCATGGAACTCATACATGTGGCCAAAGGTTGTTATGAACACAGATACCAGTGCCATGAACATGCCGATGCTTATCGCAAACCTTTCAGCCGGTTACACAGTTGATTACGGTCAGCTTATGATGGGTGTTCTTTTCTGCTCAGTACCTACAATGATCGTATTCTTCATCCTGCAGAAGCAGTTTGCTGAAGGTATTACAGGTTCTGTTAAGTGATAGTGCCGATGTTTTGAGGATTAATAATAGAAGAAAAAGTTTTCGAAGGGAAAAACGATGGAAAAATTCGATGTTAAGATCGTAAAAGATCCTGCAATTTTCAAGGTCAATGTACTGCCTCAGGCATCTGATCATATTGCATATAGAAATGAGGAAGAATTAAAGTCAGGCAAGTCAGGATTCCGTGTTTCCTTAAACGGATTGTGGAAGTTCGCCTATGCCAAAAATTATACAAGCACCATACCTGATTTTTATCGCGAGGACTATGATGCAAGAAGCTGGGATGACATAAGGGTTCCTGCTCATATACAGATGGAGGGCTATGATGCTCCGGCTTATGTTAATACACAGTATCCGTGGGATGGCAGAGCAGAGATAGAGCCGGGTGAGATTCCAGAGGATTTCAATCCTGTAGGAAGCTATGTTAAGTACTTTACGTTGCCTCGGGAGTTCAAGGGTAAGCCTCTGTATATTTCATTTCAGGGTGTAGAGTCCGGCTTTGCTTTATGGCTTAATGGTTCATTTGTGGGTTACAGTGAGGATACATTCACACCGAGTGATTTTGATCTTACGCCATATGTTAAGGAAGGGGAGAACAAGCTTGCTGTTCAGGTGTTTAAGTGGACGGCTTCAAGCTGGCTGGAAGATCAGGATTTCTATCGTTTTTCCGGAATATTCAGAGATGTTTATCTCTACACAGTTCCTGAAGTTCATGTATATGACCTTAAGGTGAGAGCACTTCTTGATGAGACATTTACAAAAGGTACTCTTGAAGTGACTCTGGATCTTGGCAAGGCAGGCGGTACAACTGAGTATGTTCTTTCCTATAAAGATGCAGTTGTACTCAAGGGCTCCGTCAATAATGCAGCCGGCTCACTGAGAATCACAGGTAATGTTGACGAACCGTTACTCTGGTCGGCAGAGCAGCCATCTCTATATACACTTACTCTGTGCATGAAGGATGAGGCAGGTGAGCTTACAGAGGTTATTAGACAGGCAGTAGGATTCCGTCGCTTTGAGATGGTAGACGGAATCATGATGATTAACGGCAAACGTATCGTATTTTACGGTGTCAACAGACATGAGTTTTATACAGATAAAGGACGTGCAGCTGTAACCATGGAAGATGTCAGAGAAGATGTTATAGCAATGAAGCGTAATAACATCAATGCTGTCCGCACTTCACATTATCAGAATGCACCATACATCTATCAGCTTTGCGACGAGTATGGTTTATATATGATTGCTGAGAACAACATGGAGACTCATGGTGTCTGGGATATGATCCAGAGAGGTCAGAAGCCTATAGAGTATGCGCTTCCGGGGGATCGTGAGGAGTATCTTCCGATGCTTGCGGATCGTATAAACAGTACCTACCAGCTTGATAAGAATCATCCGTCAGTAATTATCTGGTCCATCGGAAATGAGTCTTTCGGCGGAAAGATTCCTCTCAAGATGGCAGATCAGTTCAGAAGCCTTGATCATGAGAGACTTGTGCACTATGAGGGCGTTGATCACGATACGAGATATCCTGAAACAACAGATATGTATACACAGATGTATACTTCTGTAGCCAACATCGAAAAATTCCTCAAGGAGCATACCGACAAGCCGTTTATCCTTTGCGAGTATACCCACTCTATGGGTAACTCCAACGGTGGAATGTTTAAGTATATCGATTTGTCCGACAGAGAACCTAGATATCAGGGTGGATTTATCTGGGACTATGTTGACCAGTCATTGAGACGTAAGAATCGTTTCGGTGAGGAGTATCAGGCATATGGCGGTGATTGCGGCGAGCGACCTACGGACTATGAGTTCAGCGGCAACGGTATCATGGACGGAAACAGAAATGAATATGCCGGAAAGATGCAGGAAGTAAGATATAATTATCAGACACTCAGAATCAAGGTTCAGGGCAGCAAAATAGTTATCTTTAACCGAAATCTCTTTACTGATGCTAGTGTATATGACTGCATTGTAAGCCTCAAAAAGCTTGGTGCGGAACTTACAAGCAGTAAACTTGATATTAAACTTCCACCGCTCACTGAGAAGACCTTTGATATTCCATTTGATATTCCGGAGGAGGCAGGTGAGTACACAGTGGATGTATCATTTGCCTTAAAGGAAGATACTTCATGGGCGAAGAAGGGACATGAAGTTGCATATGGTCAGGGTGTTATCAGAGTCAAGGAAACGGAACTTGCAAAGAAGCATGCAGCAGAACTCAGGAAACCATTTAAGGTAATCAGAGGTTCTGTGAATGTTGGTGTAAAGGGTGAGAGTTTTGATATCCTTATATCGACGTTAAAGGGAGGCATCACTTCTTATCGTTACGGTGGCAAAGAGATGATCGGTTTCATACCACGTCCGAATTTCTGGAGAGCACCAACTGCCAACGATGACGGAAACCAGATGGCAGGAAGATATGGTGTATGGAAGCTGGCCAGTCTTTATCAGACAACCACGCCTCTTATTGCAAGAGAAGATGAAGCTCTCGGTAAGGAAGTGATGGGATATCCTAAGATTCAGGAGTACGATGATCACGTAGATGTGACATTTAAGCACTGGCTCTTCCCGACAGATACAGAAACCTTCGTTTTTGTAACATACAGTGTGTTTGGTGATGGAACCTGTAGAGTAAGCATGTCTTACGATGGAACAAAGAAACTTCCTCCGATGCCGGAATACGGATTTATTTTCAAAATCGATGCAGATTATGATAAGATAAAATTCTATGGCAATGGACCATTTGAAAATTACTGTGACAGAAACACCGGAGCAAGACTGGGAGTTTATAAGACTACAGCAGGAGATTCTGTAGCGCCTTACCTCATTCCTCAGGAAACCGGTAATTTTACGGGAGTACGTTTTGCAGAAGTGACAGACCGTCGGGGAAGAGGATTACGCTTCAGCTCTGTATCACAGGATGGTATGGATTTCTCTGCTATTCCGTACACACCGGAGCAGCTTGAAGAGGCCAAGCATCCATATGAGCTTCCGAGAGTAACAAGTACAGTTGTGCGTTGTTCTATGAAACAGATGGGTATAGCAGGAGATGATTCATGGGGAGCCAAGACTCATGAAGAGTTCCTTGTTGATGCGTCAAAGCCACTCAATTTCAGTTTTGAATTCAAGGGAATCGTATAAACAGAAATCTATGAAAGGAGGAGTTTTCTATGCCGAAAAAGAAACAGGAGATGCAGTATCGTTATTACGAGATGCCGGAAGACTCCTTCGTTCTGCCTCTTACGGGTCAGTCATGGGTCAGACAGTATGGTGATGGTATAAGTTATCTTCATTTTCATAATTATATGGAGATTGGAGTGTGCCATAAGGGATCGGGTGAAATGGTATATGAGAATACTATATATCGCTTTGAACCGGGGTGTTTCACTATTATCCCGCCAAACTATCCTCATACTACTAATTCTGATCCCGGAACCTATGGCTTTTGGGAATATCTCTTTGTCGACTGTGAGGGAATCATCAAGCATTTATTTAACCAAAAGTCAGATGGTGCACAGCTTGCTGTTGATGAACTGTACAGGAAGCCACATTTCTTTAAACCCGGTGAGCATGACGAGCTTTTGAAGGCAGTCATGGCGGTGTTTGAAGAGCAGAAAAACCGACAGTTTATGTTCAAACAAAAGAGCGATGCGTATCTCACTGATCTCATCATTGATATCATACGTATGAATGAAGCAAGTGAGGATAAGCAGGCTGAGGAGAGGACTGTACTTCAGGAAGAATCAGGTGATATGGAGAGACTGGTGCCTGCACTTGATTATATAAAACACCACTATATGGATGAAATCTATATCGGAAAACTTGCAGAATTGTGTGCACTTTCCGAAACTCATTTCCGGAGATTGTTCCATGAAAATCTTCACCTGTCGCCGCTTGATTACGTAAACTCCATGCGTATCCATGAAGCGTGCAAGGAGCTCAGAACTACGGACAAGCCGATAAGGACTGTTGCATTTGAAACAGGCTTTACCTCTATATCAACTTTCCAGAGAAATTTCTTTAAGTTTGTCGGCATGACTACACATGAATGGAGAAATCACCCGGAAAACTATGAGTATAAGCTCCAGCAGTATAAGATAAGCACCTATGAGGGATGGTGATGAGCTGTGGGATGCTTAGGCTTATGCCGATGCTGCATGGCTGTTGGGAAAACATAATATTTATGGCTGATGAAGGCCACTGCGTATAAGTACATACGTGGTGGTCTTTTTGTGCATTAAAAGACATGGCTTTAATGACTATATAATGCGTCTTAAATAAAATGCATAAATATTTGCCTGATTATTAAATTACATCAAAATCAATATAAAATTAATTAATGGATAATATTTATAAACTTAAATATCAAAAAAAATTTGACATAGGTGTCTTGGATTTCAATACTTGCGGGAATATCAGACATAACGAAAAATCAGGGCTTAAATAGAAGCGCAAAAATGTGATATGTTGATTAAAGATAAAGACATGATGATATCACGTCTTTTATTAAGCAGATATATAAAAATGCATATAAAAAGCTAAACAGCATAAATATGCATTTTATATAAGATTAACGTGCTATTATATGCATAATACATGTATATAA
>DGVW01000043.1 GCA_002396005.1 Oribacterium sp. UBA4274 | reverse complement strand
CTGCACCGTTATCAGGCAGCACATATGCTGGTATGTGAAAAGTGACCTTTATAAAAGGTAATATGAGTGGTACCACGGATTTATACATTCGCCTCATACAGGGAGTAATCTCTGTGTGGGGCTTTTTTGTTACCTTACGGTAGCACAGAACTTAAGAGGCATTGACAGAATCATAGCTTCCCAAAGTATCACGATGGCTCCAGTATAGTAAACATTCCGCATAATGGAAAAACAAAACACGTACAGCGTACGCACAATGGAGGATTAATCATGAGAAAACAGATCATCGCAGTTTCAATGGCAACAATTATGGCAGCATCTCTTGCAGCATGCAATTCAGGCTCTGTTCCTGAGACAGCCAATACACAAGAGACCAAAGCTGACAACTCACAGGCAGGCAATGCACAGGAAACCACAGCTGATGGTTCACAGGCAGACAATGCTTCATCAGACAATGTAAAAGAATATAAGGTCGGCATCGTACAGTTCATGGATCATCCGTCTCTCAATCAGATCGAGAACAACGTGGAAGCAGAGCTTGATAAGCTTTCTCAGGATCTGGGCGTCAAGTTCAATTATGCCGACTATACTTTCAACGGACAGGGAGACGCCAGTGTACTTAATCAGATTGCAAGTGAGCTCATTTCAGATGAAGTTGATGTAATCGTTCCTATAGCCACACCTGCAGCACAGGTTGTACAGGCAGCTGTGGAAGATAAGGGTATCCCTGTAGTATTCTCAGCAGTATCAGATCCTGTCACAGCCAATCTAGTAGCATCCATGGATGCCCCGGGCGCCAACATTACCGGAACCTCAGATCTTTTAAATACAAACGCCATCATGGATCTAATGCTTGCAGTTAATCCTGATATCGATTATGTAGGACTTCTCTACTCCAATTCAGAGGATGCCTCCAAGCAGCCTATAGCTGATGCCAAAGCTTATCTTGATGAAAAAGGCATCAAGTATATCGAAAAGACCGGTACTAAGGTAGATGAAGTTCAGGCAGCTGCTGATGCTCTTGTAGCAGAAGGCGTAGATGCTGTATTTACCCCTACTGATAACACAATCCAGCAGGCTGAGCTTGGTATATATGAGAAGTTCCTCGATGCCAAGATTCCTCATTACGCAGGTGCAGACAGCTTTGCTCTGAACGGTGCCTTTATGGGTTACGGAGTTGATTACTCAAACCTTGGTATTGAAACAGCAGATATGGTAGCTGAGATCCTTAACAACGGAGCTGATACAGCGACTCTCTCAGTCAAAACATTTGATAACGGTATCGCAACAGTAAATACAGATACTTGCGCAGCACTCGGACTTGATCTTTCAGAGGTAAAGGATTCTATTTCATCCCTCTGCACTCAGATAGTTGAGACAGGAACAGAGCAGGAGTTCTCAAAGTAATCAGGATTACTACCGATGTTGATGATGCAATGGCATAGTCAAAAACATTTCGTCATCACTTGATTTAAACCATTATACCCATGTATCATTAAAGTTAACAGCAAAACTCTCAATAGCTTCCCGGATGTACGAGCCGGGAAGCCTTTATAGTGTAATGGAGAGTTATACCTATATAGTGATCGATAACCCGTTTTATTAAGGTTTTCTCATCACGAAGCATTTTACAATAATATATTTAGGAGGATTCTAATGACTGGCTTTCTTACAGCAGGCATTGTCCGCACAGCTCTTGAAGTGGGGCTCATTTATTCCCTTGTGGCTCTTTCACTGTTTATAAGTTATTCCATACTTAATATCTGCGATCTGTCAACAGACGGATGTTACACTCTGGGATGTGCCGTCGGAGCCATGATAACCATCGCAGGTCATCCTTTTCTGGCCATAATTGCAGCTATGATTGCAGGAGTGTGTTCCGGTTATGTAACAGCTCTGCTTCAGACCAGATTCGGAGTGGAGAGCATTCTCGCAGGAATCATAGTTAATACAGGATTGTACACCATAAACCTTGCAGTCATGGGTTTCAGTTCCAATGTTTCAATATTCGGTACTGACACCATCTTTTCTCTGTTTAAAGGTCTGAATGATTCTTCATTTTGGAAAGACTGGTGCAGCCTAATATTACTTTCAGTCATCATTCTGGCTGTGTGCCTTGCTATAAAGTGGTTCTTAAATACAACTCTCGGTCTTTCCATCAGGGCTACCGGAGACAGTCCCGCCATGGTACGTGCGTCGTCCATAAATCCTGCATTCACTATAACTGTAGGTTTATGTTGTTCCAATGCTCTGACCGGTCTTGCAGGCTGCCTCATCGGACAGTATAACAAAACCTGTGACATAAACCTTGGTACCGGTATGGTCACCATAGCTCTTGCATCACTGGTTATAGGAGAGACGCTCTGCGGCAGAGGTAAGATGATAGTACGTATACTTGGAATGGTACTTGGTTCATGCCTGTATCGTTTTATCATTTCACTTGCACTTCGTCTTAATGTCCCTACCGAAGCTTTCAAGCTGGTGTCTGCTGTTATAGTTGCCATCGCCATCGCTGCGCCTCGTGCAAAACAGCTTATTGCATTTAAACACAAGCAGGCCATCGCCATGCGTGAAAGAAAAGCAATGAAGGGAGGCAGTGCAGATGCTTAAGATAGAGCACATTTTCAAAACATTCAATACCGGTACTGTAAACGAGAAGAGAGCTCTCACAGACCTTTCACTAACCTTAAACGATGGTGATTTTGCCACAATAATAGGTTCCAATGGTGCAGGCAAGTCAACCTTGTTCAATGCTATTGCCGGTTCCTTCTATACAGATTCCGGTTTTATATCTCTGGATGATAAGGATATAACCTTCGTTCCGGAGCATGTCCGCAGTCGTGTTATCGGACGCCTGTTCCAGGATCCTCTCATGGGTACTGCGCCACATATGACCATCGAAGAAAACCTTTCTGTTGCCTACCTTAGAGCAAGTGAACACAAGAGAGGATTCTTCAGCCACGTAACCAAATCAGAAAGAGAGAAGTTCAGACAGCAGTTATCACTTCTCGATATGGGTCTTGAAGACCGTATGGACCATCCGGTAGGCCTGCTTTCCGGAGGTCAGAGACAGGCTCTGACTCTTCTCATGGCGACTATGGTCACTCCAAAGATATTGCTGCTTGATGAGCATACAGCCGCGCTTGATCCTTCAACGGCTAAAAAGGTGCTGGAACTTACAAAAAAGATAGTTGCAGAGCGCAATATCACATGCCTTATGGTCACACACAACATGAATCAGGCTTTGGAGCTTGGCAACCGTACTCTAATGATGAACAACGGCAGTATCGTGTTTGATGTAAGCGGTGCAGAAAGATCGCATATGACCATACAGGATCTTCTTGATAAGTTTGCCATAGGAGCCGGAAAAGAGTTCAACAACGACCGTATACTCTTATCAACAAAAGAAGGCATATAATGTTATATAAGTTATGTAAACGATAATAAATTAGCCTGATTTAGAAGTTCCGTTTTATTGTAATGGAACTTCTATTTTTGTATAATCAACTAAGGAAATATTTTTCGTGACCTGGGAGGCATATATGATAAAAAAACATTTTGTCATTACCATTGACAGACAATATGGTTCCGGCGGACGTATAGTTGGAAAGCGCCTTGCTGAAGAATTGGGCATTCACTTCTATGATAACGATATCCTGAAGCTTACTTCGGAACGCACTGCCATAGGTGAGCAGTATTTCCGTCTGGCTGATGAAAAAGCCGGCAATAACATCCTGTATAAGATAGTTTCCAATCTTACGCCTGACATAAGCAGCCCTAAGCTTGATGAAAATATCGTTTCACCGGAAAATCTGTTCAGATTTCAGGCTGAGGTTATACGTGAGATTGCCGAAAATGAAACCTGTATCATAGCCGGACGCTGCGGAAACTACATTCTTTCACAATCAACCCTGGATAATCATGTGGACTTTTTCGTATATGCTGACGAAGAGACAAGAATCCAGCGTGCCATGGACTATGACAGGATCAACCGTGAAGAAGCTGTAAAACGCATAAAGAAGATAAACAAAGAACGCAGCCGCTATCATAAGTACTACACCGGTGAAGACTGGATGCTTCCTGATCGTTATGATCTCATGATCAACGCAAGCCGCATCTCTTATGACGAGATGGAGATCCTGATGAAAGACTATATTCGCATGAAGGGATTCATTGATTGATGAATAAGACTGTAAAAGCTGTTCTGAGACCGCTTAAAGGAACTATTACTGTACCCGGAGATAAAAGTATTTCCCACAGATCTGTTATGCTGGGTGCATTAAGCGAGGGCACAACTCATGTAAAAGGCTTTCTGAATGGAGCTGACTGCCTTTCGACCATCTCATGCTTTCGGAAAATGGGTATAGATATAGAACTGAGTGCAGACGAAACAGAGGTAGTGATACACGGCAGAGGCATTCACGGTCTCAATAAGCCTTCAGACATTCTGGACTGCGGCAATTCCGGAACAACTACAAGACTGCTTTCAGGCATACTTTCCGCCCAGGATTTTGACTCCGAAGTAACAGGTGACGAAAGTATACAAAAGCGTCCTATGAAACGTGTCATGACACCTCTGTCGCAGATGGGCGCGGACATCACTTCCAAAAATGCTAATGGCTGTGCACCACTTATGATAAAAGGTTCCCGACTTCACGGAATCACTTATGAATCGCCGGTAGCCAGTGCGCAGGTGAAGTCTGCCATTCTTTTTGCAGGTCTCTATGCAGAAGGAGATACCACAGTCATTGAGCCTGCACTGTCAAGAAACCACAGTGAACTCATGCTGGAGGCACTTGGAGCTGATGTCACCACAGACATACTCCCGGATGGAAGAGCCAAAATCACTGTAAAAAAATGTGATAAGCTCATTGCTCCAAAAGAAGTACTGGAGATTCCCGGAGATATATCATCTGCTGCTTACTTCATTTCTGCGGCATTACTGGTTTCGGGTTCTGATATCATAATCAAAAATGTAGGCATTAACCCGACAAGAGCAGGCATCCTCAAAGCTTATACACAGATGGGAGCTGATTTGATTCTCGAAAATCAGCATAAATCAGGTTCTGAAGATGTTGCAGATATCCATGTCAGATACTCAGAGCATCTAAGTGGCACTGTAATCGGTGGTTCTCTGATACCGGAGCTCATAGATGAACTTCCGGTGATAGCTGCGGTTGCGGCCAGGGCAGAGGGCGACACACTCATCAGAGATGCTTCTGAGCTCAAGGTCAAGGAATCCAATCGCATAGCAGTTATGGTTGAAGGCCTCAAACAAGTTGGCATTGCTGCAGAAGAAACAGAAGATGGTATGCTCATACATGGACAGGGACGTACTCTCAAAGTAGGCTCCGGCATCATTGACACTCATAAGGATCATCGTATCGCTATGACTTTTGCGATTCTGACTTTGGCAGGAGATGAGACCACTGAAGTATCATTGGCCGATGCAGAATGTATAAACATATCTTATCCGGGCTTTTTTGAAGATCTGGCAAAGCTTTGACCTATAGTTTTATGACTTGATCAAACCCCGCAGATGTCTTTCAATTAATTGCACTGATTATATTTAAAGCATCTGCATCCAAATCACCGGTACTTTATTTGATACCGGTGATTTGTTGTTTTTTCTTGGTAGAATTAAGCAAGTTATGTTACGCGCAGCAGACTATAACCAATGGTAATATCTAAAATTTCAAAAATTATTGACATTGCCTCGCAAATCTGATAACTTATACAAGTCGCCGAAACGCGGCAAGATATGGCGGATTGGTCAAGCGGTTA